>NZ_JALTON010000039.1 GCF_027000115.1 Thiohalobacter sp.
CATCGCCGGCCATCAGGGCATCGAGACTGCGAAACAGGCGCACCAGCAGCGCGGCCAGCTGCCACTCGCTGCTCCCTTCCTTCAATAGATGCCTGCCGGCGGCCATCCGCGACACCGTCGACTCGGAGATCCCCAGAACCCGGGCCAGCTGGGCCTGGGACAGGCCCAGGATGCGCGCCGCGTTGAGGGTGGCGGTAGTCAGAACCCGCGCGCGGTCATCGGCGCCGGCGGTACGGGCGTGCGTGGCCATGTCCCTCTCCCCTGAATCCCGTCACATGAAACCATAGACCGGGAATGTTGCAATGGCAAGCACCGACAGGACCTCTTCGCGGCGCCCGATACAGTCACGGAAGGGCGCCGACAACATGTCTGACATGGCCCGCGGTCGCAGACAGGGGTATCCGAGAGCACAACCAGGGGCTGGACGGCTCCGCGCACGATCTGGTCACGTCCGGCAGCGGGAGGGGGTTGAAGCCGAGCTTCAACTGATTGATATCATTTAAGTAAATGCGATACCAGCCCGTCGGCCAGCTTGGGCTCGAACCAGGTCGACTTGGGCGGCATCACCTCGCCGGCGTCGGCCACGGCCATGAGGGCATCCATGGGGGTGGGGAAAAGCGAGAAGGCGACTGCCATCTCGCAGCTGTCGACGCGCTTCTCCAGTTCGCCGAGGCCGCGGATGCCGCCGACGAAGTCGATGCGCTTGTCGCGACGGGGATCGCTGATGCCCAGTACCGGTTCCAGCAGGTTGTCGGCGAGCAGGCTGACGTCCAGGCGCTTGACCGGGTCGTCGGCGGGAATCCGCGTCGGGTCGATGTCCAGGCGGTACCACTGGCCGCCGAGGTACATGCCGAACTGGCCGGGGTGTTCGGGCCGCACCGGCGCCTCGCTGGGAGTCACACGGAAGGCCTCGGACACGCGGGCCAGGAATGCCTCCGGGCTGAGGCCGTTGAGATCGGTGACCACCCGGTTGTAGTCGAGGATCTTCATCTGCTCGTGGGGGAAGATGACGGAGAGGAAATAGTTGTAGGGCTCCTCGCCGGTGTGCTGCGGATTGGCGGCGGCGCGTGCCTTGGCCACCCGCGAGGCGGAGGCAGAGCGGTGATGGCCGTCGGCGATGTACAGGGCGGGCATGGCGTCGAAGCGGCGGGTGATGTCGTCGATCAGGGCCGGATCGCTGACCACCCATAGCCGGTGACGGATGCCGTCGTCGGCCTCGATGTCGACCTCCGGCGGCGCCTCGGTGACCGAGGCCAGCAGGGCGTCCAGTTCCGGGTCGGCACGGTAGGCCAGCAGCACGGGGCCGGTCTGGGCATCGAGGGCGTCGATCTGACGCACCCGGTCGTCTTCCTTGTCCGGGCGGGTGAATTCGTGCTTGCGGATGCGGTTGCTGTCGTAGTCCTTGACCGAGGCCGCGGCCACCAGGCCGGTCTGCACATGATCGCCCATCTGCAGCTGGTAGACGTAGTAATGCGGCGTCTCGTCCTGGACCAGGATGCCTTCCTCGCGCATGCGCGCCAGGTTTTCCGCGGCCTTGGCGTACACGGCCGGATCGTAGGGGTCCGTACCCTCCGGCAGGTCGATCTCCGGCTTGGAAATGTGCAGGAAGCTCCAGGGCTTGCCGGCAGCCCGCTCGCGCGCCTCGGCGCTGTTGAGGACATCGTAGGGCGGCGCGCAGACATCGGCGGCGCGACCCGCCACGGGGCGCAGGCCGGCAAAGGGTCGGACGAGGGGCATTGAGGACTCCTGGGATGGGTTGCGTTCGAGGCGGCGTATTCTAGCAGCCCGCGGGAAAGCCGGGCCAGCCGCTGTTCAGGCCGCCTGCGCCAGCCGGGCGATGCGTTCCTCAAGCGGCGGGTGGCTCATGAACAGGCGCTTGATGCCGTGGGCCCAGCCCCCACCATTGATGCCGAACGCCGCGAACTGGTCGGGCAACTGCGGCGGCGCATGGGCCTGCTGCAGACGCTCGAGCGCGGCGATCATCTTCCGCCGCCCGGCCAGCGCCGCACCGCCGGCGTCGGCACGGAATTCGCGCTGGCGGGAGAACCACATCACGATCATGGTCGCGAGCACGCCCAGCACCAGCTCGGCGACGATGGTGGCGATCCAGAAGCCCGGACCATGGCCGCGCTCGTTGCGAAACACCAGGCGGTCCACCAGGTAGCCAATCACCCGCGAGAAAAAGATGACGAAGGTGTTGACCACGCCCTGGATCAGCGCCAGCGTGACCATGTCGCCGTTCGCGACGTGCGACACCTCATGGGCCAGCACCGCTTCGGCCTCGTCACGGCGCATGGTCTGCAGCAGACCGGTGCTGACCGCCACCAGCGCGCTGCGCGCCGAGGGTCCGGTGGCGAAGGCATTGACGTCGGGGGAGTCGTAGATGGCCACCTCGGGCATGGGGATGCCGGCCATCTCGGCCTGGGTGGCAACGGTCTGCAGCAGCCACTGCTCGGTGGCGTTTGCCGGTGTCTCGATGACCCGGGCACCGGTCATGCGCTTGGCCGACCACTTGGAAATCAGCAGCGAGATCAGCGCGCCACCGAAGCCGAACACGGCGGAAAACACCAGCAGCGCATTGATATCCAGTCCCGCCCCCTGCGCATCCAGGATGCGTTCCACGCCGAGCAGGCGCAGGGTGACACTCAGCACCAGGATCACGGCCAGGTTGGTGGCCAGAAACAGAAATACGCGTTTCATCGACAGACTCCGGAAAACGGGGCCAATACGGGAGCCGCGATCATGCGGGCGGCGCGGGAAGGTTTCAACCCTTGCGGAAGCAGGGCCGCGCCGCCATCATAGGCCGATCTCCGCGGCCACCCGGCCGCCCCGCGCACGGACCCTGGAGGCCGGACCTTGCCTCGACCGATCGAGCCTGCCCGCGAGGGCACCCTGTCGCGACTCTGGCTGCGCGTCGCCGGACGGCTCCCCATCACCCACAAGCTGTCGCTGGCCATCTCCTTCCTGATGGTGGCCTGCATCGGCATGCTGTCGGTGCTCATCGTCCAGAACCAGACCCGCATCCTGCGCACCCAGATCGACCGCCTCGGCACCACGGTCGCTGCCCAGATGGCACGCTCGGTGGCCGAACCCATCCTCGCCGACGACAAGCTGGCGCTGGGCGTGCTGGTGACCAACCTGGCCGCGGACGAGAATGTGCTGGGCACCGCCGTGCTGGGCGCCGACGGGCAGGTGCTGGCCACCGCGGGCATCCTCCCCCGGCAGCTCGACAGCATGCCGCTGGAACAGCTCAACCGGCTGGAATGGACGCCCGAGGCCGGCACCCTCAACACCCGCAACCTGATCCTCTACAGCCAGCCGGTACGGGTGCGCGACCTGGTCGCCGGCCATGTGCTGGTGGCGCTCAACGGCACCGAGTGGGACGCCGCCGCGCGCAACGCGCTGGGCTCCATCGCCGGCGTCAGCCTGGTGGTGCTGCTGATCGGCGGCGCGCTGACGGTCTGGATGAGCCGTCGCCTGTCGCGCCCCATCTACGAACTGATCGATGCCAGCGAGGCGCTGCACGACGGCCGCTACGATGTCCGCTTCCCCGAGCACCGCAACGACGAACTGGGCAACCTGATGGCGCGCTTCAACCGTTTCGCCGAGGACCTGGCCCGCAAGCACCACGCCGAACGCACGCTCTCGCGCTATCTGTCGCCGCGTCTGGCCGAGACCCTGCTCACCGGCTCGCCGACCGAACTCGGCGGCCAGCGGGTGGAGGCCAGCGTGCTCTTTGCCGACATCGTCGGCTTCACCGGCATGGCCGAGGGCATGAACCCCGAGGAAGTCGCCGAGCTACTCAACCGCTACTTCGCCCACTTCGTGCGCGCCAGCGAGCTGACCCACGGGCTGGTCGACAAGTACATCGGCGACTGCGTGATGCTGGTGTTCGGCGTACCCCAGTCCGATCCCGAGCATGCCTTCCATGCCGTAACCTGCGCCCTGGCCATCCAGCGCCTGGTGGCGCGCGAGAATGCCGAGCGCGAGGCACGCGGCCAGACGCCCGTGCGCTTCCGGCTGGGCCTCAACGCCGGCGAAATGCTGGCGGGCAACATGGGCAGCCAGGAACGCATGGAGTACACGGTGCTCGGCGACTCGGTGAACCTGGCCTCGCGCCTCTCCGCCGCCGCCGAGGGGGGGCAGATCCTGGTTACCGAGGCCTTCTACCAGCGCCCGGAAATCCGCGACCGGGTGGTGGCGCGCAAGCACCGCGCCATCCGCCTCAAGGGCATCAGCCGCCCCGTGGATACCTATCTCATCACCGGCCTGACTGCCCCCTATCGCGAGGTCTTCGAACACCAGGTGGACCAGATCTGGTGGCGGGACCTGCGCCGCAGCGCATGAACAAACCCGGTCCGCTTCCGGCCCTGCTGCTGGCGGCGCTGCTGGCCGGCTGCAACACCCTCCCCACCGGCGGCGGGCTGCCGGCCGCTGCCCGCGCGGAACTGGAGCGCGCCGCGGCAGCCCTGGGCGACGCGCCGGACGAGAACGCCCGCGACCGCTTCGTCGCCCGCGTGCTGGCCCGGTCCGAACGGCTGGAGCGGGCCGGGCGGCTGGCCGACGCGCTGGCCCTGGTGGATGCGGCAAGGCAGCGGCTGCCTGATCTGCGCTTCGATGAACGCGCCGATGCCCTCGGGCTGAAGCAGGCGGCGGCCCTCCGCCGCCAGAGCCATGCCGAGCGGCTCAGCGCCATTCGCACCCGCCTGCAGCAACGCGCGCTGTTGCAGGCACGTGCCCGCATCGCGCCCCTGGATCTGCGCCGACGGCTGAGCCTGCAGCGACTCGAGGCGCAGTTGGGGGAGGATCAGGCCTGGCTGGCAACCTGCGCGGGGGGCGGGGATGCAGCCGCGAGGGACTGCAAGGCCCTGCTGGATGACCTGAACCCGGCGCGCGCGCGAGCCGCGCCGGCCGAGCGGCGGCCGGTGCCGCCTGCCCGGCCCCCGGCGAAACCGGCCGCGGAAGAGGACACGGCCCAGAAGATACGCCGCCTGCACCAGACCCTGCAGGCACAGATGAAGCAGGGCGACCTGCGCGCGGCGCGCAACACCGTCGGGCGCCTGATCAACCTGCAGGGGGCCCGGCCCGGGCTGGTAGACCTGAGAGCGGCCATCGACCGCGCCATCGACGCACGCGTCGGCGAACTCATGGCGCAGGCCGAGGACGCCTACCGGCGTCAGCAGTTCCAGCGCGCGCGGGACAACTGGAAGGCGGTACTGGCGCTGGATCCGCGCCACGAAAAGGCGCGGGAGCTGCTGGAACGGGTGGAAACGGTGATTCGCAACCTGGAGTCGCTGGAACGCGAGGAACCGCGCGAGCGCGCGACCCCGGAGTGAACAACCGGGTCGCCGGACCCGGTCAGCCCTCGTCGATCTTCTCGAGGACCAGCGAGGGGATGTCTCCCGGCCGATAGTACTGGAACTGGCCGCGCATCTGCTCGAAGAAGCGGTCCCGCGCTTCCTCGCTGTCGAACCACCGGGTCCATTCCCAGTTGGCGCCCAGCAGATGCGGCGCGCTCATCGGATCCCCCTGCGGCAGACGCCCGCGTACCCCGTAGCGTTTCATCTCCGTCCCCACATCCAGCATTCAGGTCTCCACGCGCATGGCGGCAACCTTCTGAAAACCACGCGGAAGCTTCTTGCCCCTGCGTCCCCGTTCGGCCTGGTAGCCGGCCAGTTCGCCGCGCCTGAGCTTCAGATGGCGCTTGCCCGCCTGGATCACCAGGGTTCCCTGCTCCGGGACCACCGCCATGCCCCGGACGAACTCTTCGCGGGCCGCTAACTTCTTGGACGGGATTGACTGGATCTTATTCCCTTTGCCGCGCGCCATCTCCGGCAGCTCACTGACCGGAAAGGCCAGCGCCTGGCCCTCGGTGTTGACCGACACCAGCCAGTCGCTGGCCGGGTCGGTCACCGGTTGTGGCGGCAGCACCTGCGCACCCGTCGGCACCTTGAGCACCAGCTTGCCGTTGCGGTTGCGGGCCATCAGGTCGCCCAGCCGCGCCACGAAGCCATAGCCGGCGTCGGTTGCCAGCAGCACGCGCTGGTCCTCGCCGCCCATCAGCAGGCCCACGAAAGCGGCGCCGTCGGGCGGGTTCAGACGGCCGGTGAGGGGCTCGCCATGGCCGCGCGCCGAGGGCAATGAATGCGCCGGCAGGGCGTAGGCGCGGCCGGTGGAGTCGAGGAAGACCACCGTCTGGTTGCTGCGTCCCCGGGCGTGGGCCAGGTAGCGGTCCCCGGACTTGTAGGAGAGGGTTTCCGGATCCACCTCGTGACCCTTGGCCGCACGCACCCAGCCCTTCTCCGACAGCACGATGGTCACCGGCTCGCTGGGCACCAGCGCCGTCTCGTCGAAGGCCTCGGCTGCCGCCCGCGCGACCAGCGGCGAGCGGCGGTCGTCGCCGAACTTCTCGGCATCGGCGGCGATCTCCTTGCGGATCAGCGTCTTCAGGCGCCGCTTCGAGCCCAGGGTGCGCTCCAGTTCCTCGCGCTCCCGGGCCAGTTCCTGCTGCTCGTCGCGGATCTTCATCTCCTCCAGCCGCGCGAGCTGGCGCAGGCGGGTGTCGAGGATGTAGTCGGCCTGGGCCTCGGAGAGCGAGAAGCGACGGATGAGGACCGGGCGCGGCTCGTCCTCGGTACGGATGATGCGGATCACCTCGTCGAGATTCAGGAAGGCGATCAGCAGGCCGTCGAGCAGATGCAGCCGGCGCACCACCTTGTCCAGCCGGAACTGCAACCGACGGCGCACGGTCTCGGTGCGGAACTGCAACCACTCCTCGAGGATGCGCCTCAGATCCTTGACCTGGGGTCGGCCGTCGATGCCGATCATGTTGAGGTTGATGCGGTAGCTGCGCTCCAGGTCAGTGGTGGCGAACAGGTGCGACATCAGCGCATCCATGTCCACCCGACTGGAGCGCGGCACTATGACCAGGCGGGTCGGGTTCTCGTGGTCGGACTCGTCGCGCAGGTCCTCGACCATGGGCAGCTTCTTCGCCTGCATCTGCTGGGCGATCTGTTCCAGCACCCGCGCACCGGCCACCTGGTAGGGCAGTGCGGTGATGATGATCTCGCCCTGCTCGACCTCGTAGCGCGCGCGCATGCGCACCGAGCCGTTGCCGGTCTCGTAGGCCTTGATGATCTCCTCCCGCGGCGTGACGATCTCGGCCTCGGTGGGGAAGTCCGGGCCCTGGATGTGCGCGCACAGGGCGCGCACGTCGGCCTTCGGATCCTCGATGAGATGAATGGCCGCCGCCGCCACCTCGCGCAGGTTGTGGGGCGGAATGTCGGTCGCCATGCCGACGGCAATGCCGGTGGCCCCATTGAGCAGCACGTTGGGCAGGCGTGCCGGCAGCAGCTTCGGCTCTTCCAGAGTACCGTCGAAATTGGGCGCCCAGTCCACCGTGCCCTGCCCCAGCTCGGACAACAGCAGCTCGGCATAGGGTGCCAGCCGCGCCTCGGTATAGCGCATGGCGGCAAAGGACTTGGGATCGTCGGGCGAGCCCCAGTTGCCCTGACCGTCGACCAGCGGATAGCGGTAGGAAAAGGGCTGGGCCATGAGCACCATGGCCTCGTAGCAGGCGCTGTCGCCGTGCGGATGGAACTTGCCGAGCACGTCGCCGACGGTGCGCGCCGATTTCTTGAACTTGGCCGTCGCCGACAGCCCCAGTTCGGACATGGCATAGACGATGCGGCGCTGTACCGGCTTGAGGCCGTCCCCGACGTGCGGCAGGGCGCGGTCGAGGATGACGTACATGGCGTAGTCGAGATAGGCCTTTTCGGTGAAACGCCCGAGCGGCAGGCGCTCGACGCCCTCGAAGTCGATTTCCGGGTTACGGGTGGTCATGGGACGGCGGAAGCTCCACGCAATCGGTTACGGATGGCCGAATGGCCGCCGCACATGATACACGATCGTGAAGCCGCCCCGGCCGGGGCGCGGGTCAGGAGACGCCGGCCTCCGCCTCCGGTTCGGTCACCGCAACGCGGCGGCGTTCCCGCGCCAGCGCGACCTGGGCGGTGATGTCGACCAGCTCGCCCAGGCCCATCACCGACAGCACCGCCTCCTGCAGGCGGGCGGCGCGGTGGCGCGACTGGCCGCGGATGAAGTCCACCGCCTTGTCCAGCTCCAGCTTGTTCATCTCCAGACTGTAGGTGGCCGTGAGTTTGACAAAGCAGTGCCGCTCGGCGGCCAGCGCGCGGTCGATGAAGGCGACACGTTCCTCCTCGCTGTTGAACTCCAGCTCGGTGGCCGCGTGCAGGATCTCGACGCCGGTGGCCTCGTCGCGTTCGCGGTAACAGTAGACCTCCATCTCCACCGGCGAGGGCCGCCGATGCTCGGTCTGGGCGTCACGCGCCATGCTGCCGATCTGCTGGTACAGGGCCAGGACCAGCCGCGGGTCGGTGAGGAAGGAGAAGTCATAACCGCCGTCGGGCATCCGGAAGAACTCGGCCAGCGGCACCGGCTCGTCGGGCACCGCCACCTGCTGCAGCACCCCGCCGCCGGCCTCGCCGCGGGCGATAAAGAAGGGCAGGCCGACGATGTTGCGCGCGATCAGCCCTTCGTAGGCCCGGGAGATCGCCGCGCTCAGGGTATCCTGGAGATCGACCGCCAGCTTGTCCTTGTTCTTGCTGATAAGCTCGACAAAGAAATCGTCGATCTTGTATTCGTCACGGTTGCGCATGCGCTCCAGCATGATGGCCGTCTGCTGGCCCGGCTGGGTGGCCACCACCCGGTAGGGGACGGCCTGCAGGTTGAGGCTGGGGCGCTTCTTCTGCAGGCTGATCAGGGCCACCTTCAGCTCGTCGCCGACCTGGATGCCGGGATCGCCGTCCACCATCACCGCCAGACCCCGGGTGGAAATGTCCCGCGTGCGCCCCTTGATGCGGCTGCGGCCGGCGGTCAGCTCCACCGCCGTCTCGGCCAGGTAGCGGTCCTCGCGACGGCGCTCGACATAGCCGAAGCGGATCAGCCGCGGACGCAGGCGCCCGGCGTCTGCGCTGCCGCAGCCTTCCATGCCCGGCAGCCGCCGGCGTTCGTGGCCGCACCAGCACTCGATGCCGGTCACGTCGTGATTCTCGACACCGCGCGCCTCGGCGGCGAACCAGATGGCCTCGGCCTGCTCGGTGATATTCACCATCACGCAGGCGAAGCTGATACGTTCCAGCGCCTCCCGCAGTCTTTCCGCCTCCGCCGGCGACTTTTCCCACAGCCGCTCGCTGGCCATCTCGAACTTCTTCATGCTCGGCTCGCGGAACGGCAGTGCGCAGGGCTGGACCTTGACCACGCAGTGCTCGCGATGGGAGAGCGCATAGCGCACGAAGCGGCCGAAGGCCTCGGCATCCGGCGCCTCGAAGTCGGCCAGGCTCTGGATGCGGTATTCCCCGCCCTCCTTCTGCCGGCACATGGCGATCACCACTTCCTCGCCCTGCTCGTAGCGGGCCACCCGCTCCGGCAGGCAGATGGCGGAGAAGTCGTGGCTGTCGACACTGGAATGGAAAAAGTGGGCGAACGGCTGGTTGCCGTCGGTCACCGCCACCGCCTCCACCCGCAAGCCGTCGTCCTCGCGGCGCAGGAAGAAGGGAATGGACAGCATGCTCTCGGTGTAGATGCGCTCGTAGAGCCATGCCTGAATGGAGATGAAATCATCCTCCACATCCAGCTTGTACTTGCGCCGGAAGCGCTGGATGAGATCCACCACGAATTCGCTGAAGCCGGCCGGCCGGTCCGACTCGCGCATGCGCAGCCGCAGCAGCGTATCCGTGCCACGGGTGTCGCAGCCGACGATCTCGTACGCCAGATCGTGCAGGCGCGGCTTCGGGTTCTGCTCGGCCAGCGCGGGGAAGGTCACCAGCAGCTCGCGCCCCAGCGGAAACGGCATGCGCCCCTTGACCGTCAACTGCAGGCCGGAAATCGAGATGTCGCGCGAGGAGGCGGACAATTCCTGCGCCCCCAGCCTGAGCGTCACCGGGGTCACATACTGCAGGCGTTCCTCGCGGCGCTTCTTGAAATAGCCGAAGGGCACCGTGTCCGGGTTGAAGCGACGCTCGCGCGGATCGTCCTGCCGGTCCTCGCCCGCCGCGCCTCCGCCCCCGCCGCTGCCGGAGGCGCGCTTGCGGACTTCCACGGCACGCTGCTCCGCCAGCTCGCGCTTGCGCTCGGCCTCGCGCATGGCCTTGTTGGTGTGACTGCCATTGACGATGGCCTCGTAGGTGCCCACGGTGAAGACACCGTTCTGCTCGTTGACCCCCTTCTGGTAAATGCCGTAGGAGACATCATCGAGGTAGAACACGCGGTTGTTGAGCAGATAGCGGCGGCACTCGCCGGGCACCTTGCCACGCATGTCGATGGTCTCGAAACAGGGACGCAGCAGACGCTTGCGCTCCATCTTTTCGAGAAAGCGGCCGGTCTCGGAATCGGCGGTCACCACCTCGGTGACCAGGGTCTTCTCGCCCGCCCCGGGCCTCAGACTCTTGTAATGGTTGACCTTGATCTGCGCCATGAATCCCCGACGTGCCGCAGGCGCGGCACCGATTCTTCTTTAAAAACATGAAGTTGATATACCGGACCTGAGTCGCCCGGTGCGGCGGGGGACGGTCCGTGACCTATATATCGGCCAGGTCGCCGTTTTTCTCCAGCCAGGCGCGGCGGTCCGCGACCCGCTTGCGGGCCAACAGCATGTCCATCAGCCGGTGGGTGTCGTCGCCCGGCTCCAGGGTGAGCTGGACGAGACGGCGGGTATCGGGATTGATGGTGGTCTCACGCAACTGCATGGGGTTCATCTCGCCCAGGCCCTTGAAACGCTGCACGCTGACCTTGCCCTTGAGGCCCTCAGCGGCGATACGGTCCATCACGCCCTGCTTCTCGGCGTCGTCGAGTGCATAGAACACCTGCTTGCCGACATCGATGCGATACAGCGGGGGCATGGCCACGTACACATGCCCGGCCTCGACCAGCCGCCGGAAGTGGCGCAGGAACAGCGCGCACAGCAGGGTAGCGATATGCGCGCCGTCGGAATCGGCGTCGGCGAGGATACAGATCTTGCCATAGCGCAGGCCGTCCAGGTCGTCGGAACCGGGATCGACACCGATGGCCAGCGAGATGTCGTGCACCTCCTGGGAGGCCAGCACCTCGGCCGGATCCACTTCCCAGGTGTTGAGGATCTTGCCGCGCAACGGCATCACGGCCTGGAACTCGCGGTCGCGCGCCTGCTTGGCGGAGCCGCCGGCCGAGTCACCCTCGACCAGGAACAGCTCGGTGCGCTTCGGATCGCTGGCGGTGCAGTCGGCCAGCTTGCCGGGCAGCGCCGGCCCCGCGGTAACCTTCTTGCGCACCACCTTGCGCCCGGCCCGCATTCGGCTCTGAGCGGACTGGATGGCCAGCGCTGCGATGCGCTCGCCGGCCTCGGTGTGCTGGTTGAGCCAGAGACTGAAGGCATCCTTGACCACGCCGGCGACGAAGGTCGCGCACTCGCGCGAGGACAGCCGCTCCTTGGTCTGGCCGCTGAACTGGGGGTCTTCCAGCTTGACCGAAAGGATGTAGGCACAGCGGTCCCAGACATCGTCCGGCGTGATGCGCACCCCGCGCGGCAACAGGCTGCGGAACTCGCAGAACTCGCGCATGGCCTCGGTGAGCCCGGTGCGCAGGCCGTTGACGTGAGTGCCGCCCTGCGGCGTCGGGATCAGGTTGACATAGCTCTCGGTGACCAGCTCGCCGCCCTCCGGCAGCCACACCACCGCCCACTCGGCGGCCTCGTGCGCACTGGCCAGGTTGCCGGTGAAGGGCGCTTCCGGCAGGCGCTCGGCGCCGTCGAGGGCCTCGACCAGATAGTCGCGCAGGCCGCCCTCGTAGCACCATTCCTCGCGCTCGCCGGATACCTCGTCGACAAAGCGGACCTTGAGCCCGGGACAGAGCACGGCCTTGGCACGCAACACATGGCGCAGCCGCGGCAGCGAGAACTTCGGCGAATCGAAGTACTGCGGATCCGGCCAGAAACGCAGCCGGGTACCCGTGTTCTGCTTGCCGACGGTACCGACCACCTCCAGGTCGGAGACCTTATCGCCATGGGCGAAGGCGATGTTGTACTCCTTGCCGCCGCGTCGCACCCAGACCTCCAGATGCTTCGACAGCGCGTTGACCACGGACACGCCGACCCCGTGCAGGCCGCCGGAGAACTGGTAGTTCTTGCTGGAGAACTTGCCGCCCGCGTGCAGCCGGGTGAGGATCACCTCCACCCCCGGCACGCCCTCCTCCGGGTGGATGTCCACCGGCATGCCGCGGCCGTCGTCGCGCACTTCCAGCGAGCCGTCCTTGTACAGGGTGACCTCGATCAGCCGCGCGTGGCCGGCGATGGCCTCGTCCACGGCATTGTCGATCACTTCCTGGGCCAGGTGATTGGGCCGGCTGGTATCGGTGTACATGCCCGGGCGCTTGCGCACCGGCTCGAGGCCGCTCAGGACCTCGATGGAAGCGGCATCATACTGACTCATTCGGAACGACCTCGGGGTTGCGGGCCGGCATCAGAGTTCGGGCGGGATGTCGTCATGGCGGATGCGGCGGCGGATCTCTGCCACTGGCAGCGGTTCGCCCTCCAGCCGGCAGAAGTAGTTGCGATAGAGCAGGTAGCGATAGGCATCGGTGCCCCAGTCGTGCAGCGTCGACCAGGCCGTTTCCCCCAGCGACTGCCAGCGCCCGCGCGCGAGATAGGCGTAGCTGCGCCACTCGCCGCCGTCGCAGCGGATACCCTCGAAGAAGACGTTGCGCGCCCCGGACGGCGATTCCAGTGCCAGCACGTAGCGCACCACGCCATCGGCACCCACTTCGACGCTGTCGGGCACCAGCGCCATGTCCATGACCGCCCCGCCCGGCCGCGCCGACAGCCGTACCCAGTCACCGTCGCCCGGGACCGGCGGCAGAACGAAATCGGCCTCGGCCCAGGGCGTCGGCGGACTGAACTCACCCGGGATGTCGGGGCTGTCTTCCTGATCCGCCCGCAGGGGCATGGCACCGAACGCGAGCAGGGCCAACAGAACAGTTTGCAGGAGCCTGGGGATCACGGGACCTCCGCTTGGGTTGCGGGCATTCTACTCGGAGGTCCGCCCTGCTGGCGAGTACCGATCGTGAATAGCGGCGGCGGCTTGCAAAAACGGGGAACGGTGCGCGCAGCACACCCTGCCCACTGTCCGCACAGGCCAGATCCGGTGTCATGGTTCGTGTTTCAATCGAGATCGGCGACCAGCGAGGCGCGCACGGGTTCCTCGAGCACCCCCTCGTGGTTGTATTCGGGATGATCGACGCCGGCGCGGATGGGGGCGCCGGACTTGGCCGCCGCCACCATCTCGGGCGTCAGCTCGAAGCGCAGGAAATGGACCGAGGAGGTCTTGTCCTCGGTGTCGCGCTCCATGTCCTCGTCGGCGATGGCGTATACGCGCGGCAGGTCACCCACCTGCACCCAGACCCGGTCCTCGATGCCGACCAGGCGCGCCAGCACCTTTCGTCGCTCGTCGGGTTCCGGCACCTCGATCATGAAGGTGGCCTTCCAGTTGCTGCCATCGGGGATGAGCGGGTTATAGGCCGCCAGCTCGTCCTCGATGCCCTCGGCCTCGAAGATGCGCTCGATGCGCAGCATCTCCTGGACCTGGTACTGCATGGTGAGCCGGTCCTCGAAGTAGAGGGTGGCCATCGGGCCCAGCGGCACCTTGCGGTTGGCCTTGTGCGCCATCACCCGGGCACGGAACTCCGGCCGGATGCGGTCGTATTCCTCGAGACTGTGCAGATCCTGACGCGTGAGCTTGCTCATGTTTTCCTCTCCGGGGTACGGGTTGCCCTCTGGTCAATGGCCACGGAATCCGCTGTATCCACGATAACGGTCTTTCGGTGTTGACGATGGGAACCAGGCATGGCAACCGACGGGTTCAGATGCCGTAGGCCTTGCGCAGCAGCGTCATCGGGTGCTCCGGCGCCCTGTCGCGACCGAGGCCGTTCTCGATCTGGTGACCGGCCATGGGACAGTCGCTCGAATAGTGATCGGCGCCGGCCTTCTGCACCCGGTTGACCACCGGCCTGCCGATCTTCATCGACACTTCGTGAAACTCGCTCTTCACCGCATAGGTGCCATCGTGCCCCGAACAGCGTTCGATGGTATCGATGGCGGTATCCGGCACCAGCGACAGGACCTCCCGCGTCTTCAGGCCGATGTTCTGCACCCGAAGATGGCAGGCCACCTGGTAGGCGACCTTGCCCAGTGATCCGGTGAAGTCGGTCTTGAGCAGGCCATGGCGATGGCGCAGAGCGAGGTATTCGAACGGGTCATAGATGTGGTCGCGCACCCGCGCCACGTCGGCATCATCCGGGAACATCAGCGGCAGTTCCTGCTTGAACATCAGCACGCAGGAAGGCACCGGGGCGACGATGTCCCAGCCGTCGGCGATCAGCTTGACCAGCTCGGGAATGTTGGCCTCTTTCGCCCGCGCCACCGCCTCCAGATCGCCCAGCTCCAGCTTGGGCATGCCGCAGCACTGTTCCTTTTCCACCAGCCGCACCGGGATGCGGTTGTGCTCGAACACCGCCACCAGGTCCTCGCCGATGTCGGGCTCGTTGTAGTTGCCGTAACAGGTGGCGAACAGGGCGACCTTGCCGGTGGTGGGGCCGGCGGGCTCCGGCGCCACGGCCAGTGGCTGGTGATCGGCCAGCCGCCGGCGCAGGGTCCGGCTATGGTATTGTGGCAGCAGCGCATCCGGATGTACGCCCAGCGCCTTGTCCAGCAGATCGCGCATGGGCTCGGAGCGGTTGGCCGCGTTGACCACCTGCGACACCACGGGGATGCTCGCCAGCTTGCCGATGGCATCGGTCGAGGTCAGCAGCTTGTCGCGCGCCCTGAAACCGCCGTTACGGAACTTGACCGCCTTGGCACGCAGCATGAGATGGGGGAAATCGACGTTCCATTCATGCGGCGGCACGTAGGGACACTTGGTCATGAAACAGAGGTCGCACAGATAGCAGTGATCGACCACGTCCCAGTAGACCTCGCGCGGCACACCGTCGAGTTCCATGGTCTCGGACTCGTCGATGGCATCGAACAGGGTCGGGAAGGCGTTGCACAGACTGAAGCAGCGCCGGCAGCCGTGACAGATGTCGAACACCCGTTCCAGCTCGGCGAACAGATCTGTCTCGTCGTAAAAGGCAGGATCCTGCCAGGCCAGCGGATGGCGCTGCGGGGCCTCCAGACTGCCCTCGCGGCGACCCTCGCCGGAAGACTGCGACTCGTTCGACATGGGCGATGCCTCCTTCTGCCATGACCGGGCGGCGCACCTTTACCGGGCGCCGGGAAAGACAGGGGGCCACGCGGGCCCCCTGCTGCTTGCTTCGACCTGCGCTGCCGGGATCAGCTGTCGAGGCTGTCCAGGGCCTTCTGGAAGCGGTTGGCGTGCGAGCGCTCGGCCTTGGCCAGGGTCTCGAACCAGTCCGCGATCTCGTCGAAGCCCTCGTCACGCGCCGTCTTGGCCATGCCCGGGTACATGTCGGTGTACTCGTGGGTCTCGCCGGCGATGGCGGCCTTGAGGTTGTCGGCGGTGCCGCCGATGGGCAGTCCGGTGGCGGGATCGCCGACGGCTTCCAGGTACTCCAGATGGCCGTGGGCGTGGCCGGTCTCGCCTTCGGCGGTGGAACGGAACACGGCGGCCACGTCGTTGTAGCCTTCCACGTCGGCCTTGGCCGCAAAGTAGAGGTAGCGGCGGTTGGCCTGGGATTCACCGGCGAATGCGGCCTTCAGGTTCTCTTCGGTCTTGCTGCCTTTCAGTTCCATGCTTGCCTTCCTCCTGCTGAGTTCAAGATCGGGGAACGACGGCGTCCGTCCCCCACGGGGGTTATTAGACAGAGTCTAAAGCTGATCGTGACTTTAATCAGGACCGCGATGCCTGTCAACACCCGCGGCGGCGATTGACCCGCCCCGGCATCGCACGTAGGGTTTGCCAATTGTACGCGCATGCTCCCGTGCAAGGCCACAGAGACCGATCCCGTTGGCGAAGAAACGCACCCCCGAATTCGAAAAGGCCCTGGCCGAGCTCGAGGCCCTGGTGGAAAGACTGGAACAGGGCGACCTCAGCCTGGAGGAATCCCTCAAGGCCTTCGAGCGCGGCATCCAGCTCACCCGCACCTGCCAGCAGGCCCTGGCCGAGGCCGAACAGAAGGTCGAGCAGCTGCTGGCAGAGGACGGCAGCCCCGAACCCCTGGACCGTGAACCCGACGCCTGACGCCCTGCCCGCCTTCCTCGGCGACTGCCAGACACGCATCGAGCGCGCACTGGACCGCTGG
This sequence comes from Thiohalobacter sp., assembly GCF_027000115.1. Classification (NCBI taxonomy): domain Bacteria; kingdom Pseudomonadati; phylum Pseudomonadota; class Gammaproteobacteria; order Thiohalobacterales; family Thiohalobacteraceae; genus Thiohalobacter; species Thiohalobacter sp. The sequence continues at coordinate 16,306 of NZ_JALTON010000039.1, forward strand.
CTGCCGGCGGCCGACGCCCATCCCGCGCGCCTGCACGCGGCCATGCGCTACGCCGCGCTGGACGGCGGCAAGCGGGTGCGGCCGGTGCTGGTGTACGCCACCGGCCAGGCGGTGGGCGCCGACACCGAACTGCTGGATGCACCGGCGGTGGCGGTAGAGTGCATCCACGCCTATTCGCTGGTGCACGACGACCTGCCGGCCATGGACGACGACGACCTGCGCCGCGGCAAGCCCACCTGCCACAAGGCCTTCGGCGAGGCCGAGGCCATACTGGCCGGCGACGCCCTGCAGACCCTGGCCTTCCATGTCCTTGCCCACTGGGCCCCGGGCGCCCTGCCGCCGGAGGTGCGGCTGCGCATGATCGACATCCTGGCCATGGCCGCCGGCTCGCGGGGCATGGTCGGCGGCCAGATGATCGACCTGCAGTCGGTCGGCCAGTCACTGGCCATCGCCGAACTCGAGGACATGCACATCCACAAGACCGGCGCCCTGATCCGCGCCAGCGTGCTGCTCGGCGCCCTGTGCGACCCTGGCATCGACAGCCCGCTGCTGGAAAAGCTCGACCACTACGCCAAGTGCGTCGGGCTGGCGTTCCAGATCCAGGACGACATCCTGGACGTCGAGGGCGAAACCGAGGAACTCGGCAAGGCGGCGGGCGCCGACGCCGCCCGCGACAAGCCGACCTATCCCAGCCTGCTGGGCCTGGACGGGGCCCGGGCCCGGGCCCGGGAGCTGGTCGAGGACGCCCTGGCCAGCCTGCGCGCCCTGGACCACCGCGCCGACCCCCTGCGCTGGCTGGCGGAGTACGTCATCGCCCGCCGCGCCTGACCTTGTATCTGCCCCGGCCACCCCCGATAATTGCGGGTTTCCCGGTGGCCCCAGATGACAGACTCCCCCCAGTTCCCGCTGCTCGCGACCATCGATTCGCCGGCCGACCTGCGCAGGCTGCCGGAGGCGGAACTGCCGGCGCTCGCCCGCGAACTGCGCGCCTTTCTCATCGACAGCGTCAGCCGTACCGGCGGCCATCTGGCGGCCGGTCTGGGCACGGTGGAGCTGACCCTCGCCCTGCACTACGTCTACCGCACCCCGGAAGACCGGCTGGTGTGGGATGTCGGCCACCAGAGCTATCCGCACAAGATCCTCACCGGCCGGCGCGAGCGCATGGCCAGCCTGCGACAGCGCGGCGGCCTGGCCGGCTTCCCGCGCCGCGAGGAGAGCGAATACGACACCTTCGGCGTCGGCCACTCCAGTACCTCCATCAGCGCCGCACTGGGCATGGCGCTGGCCGCGCGACGCGCCGGCAGCCGGCGGCGGGTGGTGGCGGTGATCGGTGACGGCGCCATGACCGCCGGCCAGGCCTTCGAGGCCCTGAATCACGCTGGTGATGCCCGCGCCGACCTGCTGGTGATCCTCAACGACAACGAGATGTCCATTTCGCCCAATGTCGGCGCCCTGTCCAGCCATCTGGCACGGCTGCTTTCCGGGCGCATGTACGCCACGGTGCGCGAGGGCGGCAAGCGCATCCTGCGCAACCTGCCGCCGGTGGCCGAGCTGGCGCGCCGCGCCGAGGAACACATGAAGGGCATGGTCGTCCCCGGCACCCTGTTCGAGGAAATGGGCTTCAACTACCTCGGCCCGATTGACGGCCACGACCTGCCGGCGCTGGTATCGACCCTGCGCAACGTGCGCGAACTGCGCGGACCGCAACTGCTGCACGTGGTCACCCGCAAGGGCAAGGGCTATGCCCCGGCCGAAGCCAATCCCTGTGCCTACCACGGCGTCGGCCGCTTCGACCCGGTGACCGGCGAGTGCGAGTCGACACCGGCCACGGGTCCCACCTACACCCAGGTGTTCGGCGACTGGCTGTGCGACATGGCCGAGACCGACCCCTCGCTGGTCGCCATCACCCCGGCCATGCGCGAGGGCTCCGGACTGGTCGAATTCTCCAGACGCTTCCCGGACCGCTATTTCGATGTCGGTATCGCCGAGCAGCATGCGGTGACCCTGGCCGCAGGGCTTGCCTGCGAGGGACTGCATCCGGTGGTGGCCATCTACTCCACCTTCCTGCAACGCGGCTACGACCAGCTCATCCACGACGTGGCCCTGCAGAACCTGCCGGTCACCTTTGCCATCGACCGCGCAGGGCTGGTCGGGCCTGACGGCCCGACCCATACCGGCAGCTTCGACCTCGGCTACCTGCGCTGCACGCCCAACCTGGTGGTGATGGCACCGGCCGACGAGAACGAGTGCCGGCGCATGCTGACCACCGCGCAGCGCCACCCCGGCCCGGCCGCGGTGCGCTATCCGCGCGGCACCGGCCCGGGCGTGGCCGTGTCCCCGGAACTGGTGCCGCTGCCCCTCGGCCGCGGCGAGATCCGCCGGCAGGGGCGCGAGGTCGCCATTCTCTCCTTCGGCAGCCTGCTCGACCGCGCCCTGGCCGCAGCCGAGGCCCTGGATGCCACCGTGGCCAACATGCGCTTCGTCAAGCCGCTGGACACCGAGCTGCTGCAGCAACTGCTGTCCGGGCACCGGCTGTGGGTAACGCTGGAGGACAATGCCCTGGCCGGCGGCGCCGGCTCGGCGGTGGCCGAATGGCTGGCCGACCAGGGCCAGGCCATGCCCCTGCTGCGGCTGGGCCTGCCCGACGCCTTCATCGAACAGGGCAGCCGCGACGAACTGCTGGCCGAGTGTGGCCTGGATGCCGCCGGCATCCGCCGATCCATTGCACACAGGCTCGCCCGGGGAAATTGCGCCGCCCCGGACGATCGCCTAGTATCCTAGCGTTTCACTCAGGAATAGAGCCGTGACTGCCCGCTACCAGCTGCGCGTCCTTACTGAATTCGCCTCTGCCCATACCCTGAGCGGGTATCCGGGCGCCTGCTCGCGCATGCATGGCCACAACTGGAAGGTCGAGGTGGAGGTCGAGGCCGACGCGCTGGACGAGATCGGCATGGCCATCGACTTCAAGGCCATCAAGCGCGCCGCCAACGAGATCGGCGACCGGCTCGATCATCGCTATCTCAACGAACTCGAACCCTTCACCGAGGTCAACCCGACCGCGGAGAACATCGCCGCGTACTTCTACCGCGAACTGCAGCGCAAGCTGAACGACGAACGCGTGCGGGTGAGATCGGTCACCCTGTGGGAAACCGACCGCGCCTGCGTCAGATACTCAGAGGACTGAATCCATGAGCAGCCCCCGGCCGGCCAAGTCCGGCACCGACATCGCCGACGTGCAGAGCAGCCGCGACACCCGGCAGATCGCCATCGACAAGGTCGGCATCAAGGACATCCGCCACCCGGTGCGGGTACGCGACCGTTCCGGCGGCGAACAGCACACGGTGGCCAGCTTCAACATGTACGTGAACCTGCCGCACAACTTCAAGGGCACGCACATGTCCCGCTTCGTGGAGATCCTGAACCGCCACGAGCGCGAGATCTCGGTGGAATCCTTCAAGGAAATGCTGAGCGAGATGGTGGAACTGCTCGAGGCCGAGGCCGGGCACATCGAGATGTCCTTCCCCTACTTTGTCAACAAGGCCGCGCCAGTGTCCGGCGTGGAAAGCCTGATGGACTATGACGTCAGCTTCATCGGCGAAATCTCCGACGGCGTGCCGCGGATGAACATCAAGGTGGTGGTGCCCGTCACCAGCCTCTGCCCCTGCTCCAAGAAGATCTCCGACTACGGTGCCCACAACCAGCGCTCGCATGTCACCGTCAACGTACGCACCCGCGGCTTCGTCTGGATCGAGGAGATCATCGAACTGGTCGAACAGGAGGCCTCCTGCGAACTCTACGGCCTGCTCAAGCGCCCCGACGAGAAGGCCGTCACCGAGCGCGCCTACGACAACCCCAAGTTCGTCGAGGACATGGTCCGCGACGTCGCCGCCCGCCTCAACGACGACGACCGCATCGCGGCCTATGTGGTGGAATCAGAGAACTTCGAGTCCATCCACAACCACAGCGCCTATGCCATGATCGTGAAGGACAAGACAGGGGCCTGAGGCGTCCCGAGTGTCGGGTAGGATGGGCAAAGCGAAGCGTGCCCATCGGATGACTGCAAGAGCGCCACGGACGACACGGAAAGCACGGACAGAGTGAGTGTCCGCTCTGTCACCCCGGAGCAGGATGGGCAAAGCGAAGCGTGCCCATCAACCGAGTGCCGGTTCGCACCACCAGGCGGGAGTGAACCATTCCACCTTTTTTCCGCCCCTGCCGGGCGGGTTACTTTTCTTTGCCCGGCCAAAGAAAAGTAACCAAAAGAAAGGCCGCCCCGCTGCCGCCCCCTTCGGGTGCCCTGCGCTTCTCGCGGGCCGCGGGGCCGCGCGCAACTCGCTGCGCTCAGACACTCGCGCGGCCTGATCCGCGTCCCGCTGCGATGCTCGGGGCGGCAGAGGGGACCCGAATCCGGGTCGGTGGCCGGGCTGGCCGCCAGCCAGCCCGGCATCATTCTTCTGTCCGTGCCTTTCTTGTCGGCCGTGGCGTTCTTGCGAGGTTCCGATGGGCACGCTGCGCTTTGCCCATCCTGCCCCGGGGTGACTACGCGGGGTGAGCGGGCGGACATTCGATCTGTCCGTGCCTTCCGTGTCGTCCGTGGCGCTCTTGTGGTTTTTCTGATGGGCACGCTTCGCTTTGCCCATCCTACGCGGGGTGACGGGCGCGCGCTCGCTCTGGCTGCGTCGTCCAATGCAGTCACTGCTGCATCTGCTCGTACACATAGCCATGCAGCAGGATGGCGTCCATCTCCTCGACCATCTGGAACTCGACGCCATAGTGCCAGGCAACGATCTCGCCGGCATCGTCGTGCTGTTCTCTCACCGAACGCACCAGGGCATTGAGCTTCATGTACTTCTCCACACCGGCGACAGGCACGCGGGCGGTGATGACCAGCAGGTCCTCCGCCCGGGCGATGGGCCGGTCGCTGCTGACCAGGGCACCGGCGGTGCTGATGTCCTCGATCGTGGCACGGCTGTCCTGCATCTTCGCGGGATCGTCGGGGCTGGGGTGGGATACGCTCACCGGCAGGTCGGCCCGCACCCGCACCGCCTTGCGTACCACGATCTTCTCCAGTTCCGAGGGATAGGCCAGATGCAGGTGCGGGTAGGGCCGCAGTGCGGAATACAGGATCTGACTGTTGAAGGCATAGCAGTTGCGGCCCGACATCATGCGCACCACCAGCGGCTGGCCCTCGCGCACCAGCATCACCTTGCGGTCGACCCTGGGCGTGGTGATGATGACGCTGCCACCCGGCAGATAGCCGATGACCTTGGCCGCGAACTTGCGTTCGTCGTGGCCGACGAACTGCAGCTGCAGCGGATCACCTACATTGAGACGAAGCCCGGTTTCCCTTTCCATGTCAGTATTAACCCGGCAACCCAATATGTCGTGTTCAGCCGGGCCTTCCCCTTGATCTTGAACCTGTCAGGGATGCAGAGAAAGCCCCTGCCCGGCGTTGTGGCGCTTGCCAAGGGCTGGGGCCATTGCCTGCGAGCCACGCCTTGTTCAGCGCCTTTCTCTGCATCCTGAACACGATATATTGGATTGCCGGGTTAATAACGCTTCCTCAGCACCAGGTGGTCACCCTCGTTGGCCAGCCGCAACCGCCCCAGGAAGGACATGCCCAGCAGCAGCTCACGGGGATTCGGCCCTTCCAGCACCACGGCCTCGACATTGTTGAGTTCGATGCTGCCCACCCGGACGCGATCCAGGCGTATGCGCCAGGCCGGCTCCGCGCGCGAGGCGGTCATGACCCGTACCGGCTCGCCCTCGACCCGAAAGTCGATACCCAGGCGGCGCGCCTGATCGCCGTTCATGGCGATCATCGAGGCCCCGGTATCGACCAGAAACTTCACTGGAAAGCCATTGATGCTGCCGATCGTACGGAACATGCCGCCACGATCGCGCCAGATGACCACCTGGGCGCCGGCATCGGCCCGGGCTGCTTCCCCCAGCTCCCGCGCCCGCGCGCCGAGCCGGACCCGCAACTCGCGGCCCTCGTGGCGGAAACGCGCGGCACCGTCCTCCACCGCCACCAGTTCCAGGCCGTCGGGGGTGCGCTGCCCGATCCGCAGCCTGTGCTGCACGCCGTCCACGCGCACGATGGCCTGCTGCCCGAACAGCGCCAGCACCTCGATGTCGGCCGCCAGAACCGGGATCCCCCATACCAGCAGGAAAAAACCGGTGGTGATCCACTTTCGCAAGGACGTGTCCACCTGTCCGGCCGGATCCGTATCCATCCTCTTCTCGTCCATCCTCGCTGCCTGGTTTCCGAACCGACAGTGGCCCGGCCGCCACCCGGCGACCGCTCCGTTTGTCAGGGAACCGGCAGCGCCTGGGCCAGCCCCAGGCAGGCTGCCGCCAGGGCACCTGCCACAAGGTCATCGGCCATGATCCCGATTCCTCCAACGACACGTTGATCCAGAACCCGGATCGGCCAGGGTTTGACAATATCGAAGAGCCGGAACAGAAGAAAGCCCGCCACCACCCAGGGCCACTCGGGCGGGACGAAGGCCAGCGTCACCAAAAGCCCCGCCACCTCGTCCCAGACGATGCCCGGGTGATCGTGCGCGCCCAGGGCGCGCGCGGCCCGGCCGCAGAGCCAGATGCCACCCACGGCCGCCGCCAGCGTCGCCAGCAGGTAGCCCGCCGGCGGCAGCTGCGCCAGCAACCACCACAGCGGCAGCGCAGCCAGGGTGCCGAAGGTACCGGGCGCCACCGGGGCCAGGCCGCTGCCGAGGCCAAAGGCCAGCAGGTGGCCCGGATCCCGCAGCAGCCGCAGGGGGACGGGGCCTGCCATCAGGGGCCTCCGAAATGGTCGAAGCCGCCGGGTGCCGGCCGTTCCCGGCCGTCGGCGTCGATCAGCCGCAGCCCCGGCTCGGCCTCGATCTCGCCGATCCACGTCACCGGCCAGCCGATGGCCGCCATGCGGGTGTTCATTGCCGCCTCGGCCGCCGGCGGCAGGGTGAAGCAGAGCTCGTAGTCGTCGCCGGCGCCGAGGGCGAGCCGCAGACCCTCCGCCTCGTCCGCCTGCGCCGCGCGCAGGGCCGCCGAGCGTGGCAGCCGCTCGGCCGCCACCCGCGCGCCCACGCCGCTGGCCTGAAGCAGATGCCCCAGGTCTGCCGCCAGGCCATCGGAGACGTCGATGGCGGCGGTCGCCAGCCCGCGCAGGGCCCGGCCGGCGGCCAGCCGCGGCTCGGGCCGGTCCAGCCGCCGGCGCAGCGCCTCGGGCACGGGTTTTCCGGCCTCGAGCAGGGCCAGTGCCATGCCGGCATCGCCCAGGCTGCCGGTGACCCAGATGCCGTCACCCGGCCGTGCCCCGGCACGAGTCAGTGCCTCGCCGCTGGGCACCCGGCCGGCCAGGGTGACGGTGACGGTCAGGGCGCCGCGGGTGGTGTCGCCGCCGACCAGCGCGACGCCATGGGCCGCGGCCAGCGCGCCGAAGCCCGCGGCGAACCCGGCCAGCCAGGCCGCGTCGGCCTCGGGCAGGGTGAGCGCCAGCGTGGCCCAGGCCGGCTCGGCGCCCATGGCCGCGAGGTCGCTGAGATTGACCGCCAGCGCCTTGTGACCGACCGCCTCGGGCGCGGTCGCCCCGGGGAAGTGCACGCCGGCAACCAGGGTATCGGTGGCCAGCACCAGGTCCTGCCCCGCCGGCATCGCCAGCAGGGCGGCGTCGTCGCCGATGCCCAGGCGCACATCGTCCCGCGGCGGCGTGAGCCCCGCGAAGTAACGATCGATGAGGGAGAATTCGCCGGGCATGGTTGTGTCGGACTCGGTCTCTGGCTGTGCGTCCGGCACCGGCACTACCGCCCCTGGTACTCCACCTGGCGCAGGTCGCGCGCCACCCGGTCGAGCACGCCGTTGACGAAGGTATGTGCCTGCTCGGCACCGAACTTGCGGGTCAGGGCAACGGCCTCGTTGAGCACCACGCGATAGGGCACGTCGATGCGGTCGCGCAGCTCGCGGGTGGCCAGCCTGAGCACGGCGCGCTCGACCGGGTCGACCTCGTCGGGCTTGCGGTCCAGATAGGGCCGGTACAGACCATCGATCTCCGCGACGTCCTGGATGACCCTTTGCACCAGCTCCCGGAAGTACTCGCCGTCGGCGCCGCGGTACTCGTCCGAATGCTCGAACTGGGCCAGCAGCTCGCCGGGATCGGTGGCCGTCATCTGCCACTGGTACAGGGCCTGCAGGGCCAGCCGCCGGGCACGCGAACGCGCCGCCGCCTGCGGATTGCCGCGGGCCGCCGCCATCGCCCTCAGTCTCCCAGCTCGCGCAGCAGATCGACCATCTCGATCGCCGACAGCGCGGCCTCCACCCCCTTGTTGCCGGCCTTGGTGCCGGCGCGTTCGATGGCCTGCTCGATGGTATCCACGGTCAGCACGCCGAAGGCCACGGGGAGGTCATACTGCATGCCCACCTGGGCCAGCCCCTTGGTGCACTCGCCGGCAACGTATTCGAAATGCGGCGTGCCGCCACGGATCACCGCGCCCAGCGCGATGATGGCGTCATAGCGCCCCTGCGCCGCCAGCCGCTTCGCCGCCAGCGGCATCTCGAAGGCGCCCGGCACCCGGATCACGTGCAGGTTCTCGGGCTCGGCACCGTGGCGCTTGAGGGTGTCGATGGCACCGGCCAGCAGGCTGTCCACCACGAAGCTGTTGAAGCGCGACACCAGCAGCGCGAAGCGGGCGCCCCTGGCCGTCATCCGGCCCTCGTATTCCTTGATCTTGCTCATCGTTCGTCTCCAGAGCTGAAGCGGGCCGCCGCGCCCGCCGGGGATTTCAGTACACGTACTCGGTCACTTCCAGGCCGAAGCCGGTGATGCCGTGCATCTTCTTGGGCGCGCTCAGCACCCGCATGCGCTTCACGCCGAGATCGGCGAGGATCTGTGCGCCGATGCCATAGGTCCGCAGTTCCTCGCGCAGGCGCTTGGGCATTTCGGTATGCGCACCCTGGTCGCGGTAGTGCTCGATGCGGCGGATCAGCGCCTGCGGATCCTCGGGCTTGCCCAGCACGATGACGATGCCGCTGCCTTCCTGCGCGATGCGCTCCATGGCACTGCGCAGCGGCCAGCCACAGTCACTGACCGTCGCATCGAGCAGATCACACAGGGTGCGCTGCACATGCACCCGCACCAGCACCGGCTCCTCCAGGTCGATATCACCGTGCAACAGGGCCAGGTGGACGTTCTTGTCGATGGAATCCTCGTAGGCCACCAGCCGGAATTCGCCATGGGCCGTGGGCAGCAGGCACTCGCTGACCCGTTCCACCGTCTTTTCGTTCTCGATGCGGTAGTGGATGAGATCGGCAATGGTCCCGATCTTCAGACCATGTTCGGCGGCGAACCTCTCCAGGTCGGGTCGCCGCGCCATGGTGCCGTCCTCGTTGAGGATCTCCACGATCACCGCCGCCGGCTCCAGCCCCGCCAGGCGCGCCAGATCGCAACCGGCCTCGGTATGCCCGGCACGAGTGAGCACGCCACCGGGCTGCGCCATCAGCGGGAAGACATGCCCCGGCTGTACCAGATCGCTGGGCTGCGCGTCCGGCGCCACCGCCTTCTGGATGGTGACGGCGCGGTCGTGCGCGGAGATGCCGGTGGTTACCCCTTCGGCGGCCTCGATGCTGACCGTGAAGGCGGTACCCAGCGCGGCGCTGTTGTCCTGCACCATGGGATTCAGCCCCAGCTGCCGGCAGCGCTCGCGGGTCAGGGTCAGGCAGATCAGCCCCCGGCCATACCTGGCCATGAAGTTGATGTCTTCAGGCGTGACCGCGCTGGCGGCCATCACCAGGTCGCCCTCGTTCTCGCGGTCCTCGTCATCCATGAGGATGACCATCTTGCCCTGACGGATATCCTCGATCAGTTCTTCGGTCGTGTTCAGCGCCATGTCTTCTTCCGGTGAGGGGTGAGGCGTGAGGGCGTGGAGAGAACATCCCTACTGGCCTGCGCATCACGCCTCTTGCCTCACTCCTTCAGAAATCCGTGTTCGGCGAGGAAGGCCTCGCCGAGGCCGCCCCCGGCCGCTGCCCGCTCGCCGAGCAGCAGTCGTTCCAGGTAACGGGCTATGATATCCGCTTCCAGATTCACTTTCCGCCCCGGCCGGTATTCGTCGAGGGTGGTTTCAGCCAGGGTGTGGGGCACGATGTTCAGGTCGAACAGGGCGCCGTCGACGGCGTTCACTGTCAGGCTGACCCCGTCGACGCAGATCGAACCCTTTTCCGCGATGTACTTCGCCAGCGCCGCCGGCGCCCGGATGCGGAAGCGCTCCGAGCGTCCGTCGCTGCGGCGTTCCACCACCTCGCCCACGCCATCTACGTGGCCGCTGACCAGGTGTCCGCCCAGCCGGGTGGTCGGCAGCAGGGCCTTTTCCAGATTCACCCGCGTGCCCACGCGAAAGTCCCCGAATACGGTACGCGCCAGCGTCTCGCCCGAGACATCCGCCCGGAAGCCGTCGCCGGGCAGCTCGACCGCCGTCAGACAGACACCGGACACGGCAATGCTGTCGCCGGGCGCCACGTCCGACAGGTCCAGCTTGCCGGTGCGAACCCGCACCCGCAGGTCCGCGCCCTTCGGCTCCAGTGCGGCGATCTCGCCCACGGCCTCGATGATTCCGGTGAACATGGTCTGCTTCCTGTCAACGTTTCCACGATAGCCACTGAATCCACGGGATCCACCGGCATCCACTATTCAAACACACTGTCCGGCATACTCGGGTTCAGTGAGTTCAGTGGATTCCGTGGCCGTTTCTCTCATTCCGATCCGATAGCCACTGAATCCACGGGATCCACCGGCATTCACTATTCAAACACACTGTCCGGCATAGTCGGGTTCAGTGGGTTCGGTGGATTCCGTGGCCGTTTCTCTCATTCCGATCCGACAGCACTGGATCCACGGGATCCATCCGCTTTCACTATTCAGGCACACTGCCCGGCCCATGCGGTCTCAGTGGATTCGGCGGATTCCGTGGCCATCGATCAACGCGGCTCCGGTACCGCCGTGATCCGCCAGTCATGGCCGACGGCGCGGATGTCACGGATCGCCAGCGGGATGCGCTGGTCCATGCGCGACACGCCTGGGAGGTGGAACAGGCCCCGGGCCTCGTCGCCCATCAGGTGCGGCGCCATGTAAAGGATCAGCTCGTCGATCAGGCCGGCGCGGAGCACGGCGCCGGCGAGCACGGCGCCGGTCTCGAACAGCACTTCGTTGATCTCGCGGCGACCCAGCTCGTCGAGCACGGCCTCCAGGTCCAGCTGGCCGTCGCGGGCGGGCATGACCCGCACCTCGGCGCCGGCGGCCTCCAGTTCGGCGCGGTGGCCGCCGGCGTCGCGGGCGGTCAGCACCAGCGTCTGCCCCGGCAGCGACAGCATGCGCGCGGTCGGCGGCATGGCGAGATGGCTATCCAGCACCACCCGCAGCGGCTGTTCGACCGGCCCTTCGTCCGCCGGCAGTCGCGCCGTCAGCGAGGGATCGTCGGCCAGCACCGTGCCGGCGCCGGTGACGATGGCCGAACTGCGCGCGCGCAGCCGGTGCACGTCCGCCCGCGCCGCGTCACCCGTGATCCACCGGCTCTCGCCGGAACGCATGGCCGTACGGCCGTCGAGGCTCATGGCCAGCTTGCAGCGCACCCAGGGCCGGCCCCGCTGCATGCGGCGGATGAAGCCCGGATTCAGGGCCGCGGCCTCGGCCTCCAGCACCCCGGTCTCGGTCTCGATGCCGGCCGCCTCCAGCCGCTGCAGCCCCTTGCCCGCGACCTGGGGATTGGGGTCGCGCATCGCCGCCACCACTCGCGCCACCCCGGCCTCGACCAGGGCCTCGCTGCAGGGCGGTGTGCGACCCTGGTGGGCGCAGGGTTCGAGCGTGACATAGGCGGTCGCGCCACGCGCCCGCTCGCCCGCCGCGCGCAGGGCATGGATCTCCGCATGCGGCTCCCCCGCGCGCCGGTGCCAGCCCTCGCCCACCACCTCGCCGTCGCGCACCAGCACGCAGCCCACCCGCGGGTTGGGGTCGGTGGTGTAGAACCCGCGGCGCGCGAGTTGCAGCGCGCGGGCCATGTGGCGATGGTCGTCGGCGGTTGCCATGGATCGGTCAGGCGTTAGGCAAGGAGTGTCCGCAAGCCGTGCGGTTCCCGCAACCCTTTCCTCACGCCTCACACCTCACGCCTCACTCCTCATCCGGTATCAGCGGAATCTGGTCACGCCGCTCCTCGGGTGTGGGCTCGCGTTCGAGGCGCTCGATCTCCTCGCGGAAGGCGTTGACATCCTGGAAGCTGCGATACACGGACGCGAAGCGCACATAGGCGACCTGGTCGAGGGAGCGCAGCTCGTCCATGATCCATTCTCCGAGCTGCTGCGAGGAGAGTTCGCGTTCGCCCGCGGCGTGCAGGCGGTGCTGGATGCGCTCGATGGACGCCTCGACCTGTTCGGTCGCCACAGGCCGTTTCTCCAGCGCGCGCAGGATGCCGGCGCGCATCTTTTCCTCGTTGTAGGGCTCGCGGGTGCCGTCGCGCTTGACGATGCGCGGCATGACCAGCACCGCCTGCTCGAAGGTAGTGAAGCGCTCGCCGCAGCTCAGGCACTCGCGCCGCCGGCGCACTTGCGTCCCTTCGCTGGCCAGTCGCGAATCGATGACCTTGGTTTCCTCGGCGCCGCAGAAGGGACAGTGCATCTGGATTCAGATACAGGATACAAGATGCAAGATGTAAACCGATCGAAGATCGATCTCCTCCAACTTGTATCTTGTATCTTGCATCTTGTATCTATTTTTCGTAGACGGGGAAGCGCCTGCAGAGATCGAGCACCTTGCCCTTGACGGACTCGATCACGGCCTGGTCGCCACGGCTATCGATGATGTCGCACATCCAGCCGGCGAGTTCACGGGCCTCGGCCTCGCCGAAACCGCGGGTGGTCATGGCCGGGGTGCCGATGCGGATGCCGCTGGTGACAAAGGGCGACTGGGGATCGTTGGGCACGGCGTTCTTGTTCACCGTGATGTTGGCCGCGCCCAGCCAGGCATCCACGTCCTTGCCGGTGAGGCCGGCCTCGATGAAGCTGACCAGGAACAGGTGATCGTCGGTACCCTTCGATATGACGTCATAGCCGCGTTCCATGAACACCTCGGCCATGGTCCGGGCATTGACCAGCACCTGCTGCTGGTAGGCCTTGAACTCGGGTTGCAGAGCTTCCCTGAAGGCGACTGCCTTGGCGGCAATGACATGCATCAGCGGGCCGCCCTGGGTGCCGGGGAACACCAGTGAGTTGAGCTTCTTCTCGATTTCCGGGTTGGCCTTGGCCAGGATCAGGCCGCCGCGCGGGCCGCGCAGGGTCTTGTGGGTGGTGGTGGTGGTCACGTCGGCGATCTGCACCGGGCTGGGATAGAGACCGGCGGCCACCAGGCCGGCGACGTGCGCCATGTCCACGAACAGGTAGGCGCCCACCGAATCGGCGATCTCGCGGAAGATGTTCCAGTCCAGGGTGCGCGAATAGGCGGAGAAGCCGCCGACGATCATCTTCGGCCGATGCTCGCTGGCCAGGCGCTGGATCTCGTCGTAGTCGACCAGGCCGGTCTCGGGATTCAGGCCGTACTGGACGGCATTGAAGATCTTGCCGGAGAAGTTGACCTTCGAGCCATGGGTCAGGTGCCCGCCGTGGGCGAGACTCATGCCGAGAATGGTGTCGCCCGGCGCGCACAGCGCGAGATAGACCGCGGCATTGGCCTGTGAGCCGGAATGGGGCTGGACGTTGGCGTAGTCGGCACCGAACAGTTCCTTGGCCCGATCTATGGCGAGCTGCTCGGCGATGTCCACGTACTCGCAGCCGCCATAGTAGCGCTTGCCCGGGTAGCCCTCGGCGTACTTGTTGGTGAGCACCGAACCCTGCGCCTCCATGACCCGCGGGCTGGCATAGTTCTCGGAGGCGATCAGCTCGATGTGCTCCTCCTGTCGGCGCTCCTCGGCCTGGATGGCGGCCCACAACTCCTCGTCGAAGCCCGCGATGCGCATGTCTTTGCCGAACATTCGGTCACTCCCGTATCTGGCGTCCCCGCCGCCCGCCCTCCGGGCGGCGGAAACGGCCATGATACCGGAATCCGGGTGACTCTGGCAGACCTCATGGACCCACCCCGGAATCCGCAAGGCGGCGATGGATTAGGCAGCGGCCATTGCTGCCCTTCCCATACGACTCCTATAATTGGGCCTGCCTTTCAATCTCCGAAAAAAACGGACCCTCCCATGGCGCAATACGTCTACACCATGAATCGGGTGGGCAAGCTGGTGCCCCCGAAGACCTGGATCCTCAAGGACATCTCGCTGTCCTTCTTCCCCGGCGCCAAGATCGGCGTGCTGGGCCTCAATGGCGCGGGCAAGTCGACCCTGCTGCGCATCATGGCCGGCGTCGACACCGAGATCGAGGGCGAGGCCCGGCCGCAGCCCGGCATCAAGATCGGCTATCTGCCGCAGGAGCCGGAGCTGAACCCCGACAAGGATGTGCGCGGCAATGTCGAGGAAGGGCTGGGCGAGATCAAGGAGGCGCAGGAAAAACTGGACGCGGTTTACGCCGCCTATGCCGAGCCGGATGCCGACTTCGACGCCCTGGCCGCCGAGCAGGCGCTGCTGGAGAACATCATCCAGGCAGCCGACGCCCACAATCTCGATCACAAGCTCGAGGTCGCGGCCGACGCGCTGCGGCTGCCGCCCTGGGACGCGGACGTCACCAAACTGTCCGGTGGTGAGCGGCGGCGGGTGGCGCTGTGCAAGCTGCTGCTGTCGAACCCCGACATGCTGCTGCTCGACGAACCCACCAACCACCTGGATGCCGAGTCGGTCGCCTGGCTGGAGCAGTTCCTGCACCAGTTCCCCGGCACGGTGGTCGCGGTCACCCATGACCGCTACTTCCTCGACAACGTGGCCGGCTGGATCCTGGAACTCGACCGCGGCCGGGGCATCCCCTTCGAGGGCAACTACTCCGCCTGGCTGGAGGCCAAGGAAAAGCGCCTCGAACAGGAACGCAAGGAACAGGACGCGCGGCAGCGCGCCATCAAGGAGGAACTGGAGTGGGTGCGCTCCAATCCCAAGGGCCGGCACGCCAAGAGCAAGGCACGCCTGCAGCGCTTCGAGGAACTGCAGTCGCAGGAATTCCAGGCCCGTAACGAAACCCGGGAGATCTACATTCCGCCGGGCGAACGGCTGGGGGACCTGGTCATCGAGGCCCGGCACGTGCGCAAGGGATTCGGCGACCGCCTGCTGATCGACGACCTCAACTTCAACATCCCGCGCGGCGCCATCGTCGGCATCATCGGCCCCAACGGCGCCGGCAAGACAACCCTGTTCCGCATGATCACCGGACAGGAACAGCCGGACGGCGGCGAACTGCGCATGGGCGAGACGGTGCAGCTGGCCTATGTCGACCAGTCACGCGATGCGCTGGACCCGGACAAGACGGTGTGGGAGGAAATCTCCGACGGCCAGGACATCATCCGTGTCGGCCGCTGGGAGACGCCGTCGCGCGCCTACGTGGCCCGCTTCAACTTCGCCGGCAGCGCCCAGCAGAAGCGCGTCGGCGAACTCTCCGGCGGCGAGCGCAACCGCGTGCACCTGGCCAAGCTGCTCAGGAGCGGCGGCAACGTGCTGCTGCTCGACGAGCCCACCAACGACCTCGACGTGGAAACCCTGCGCGCGCTGGAAGAGGCCCTGCTCGCCTTCCCCGGCTGTGTGCTGGTGACCTCGCACGATCGCTGGTTCCTGGACCGCATCGCCACCCACATCCTCGCCTTCGAGGGCGACAGCCATGTGGAATGGTTCGAGGGCAACTACGCCGACTACGAGGCCGACCGCAAGCGCCGCCTGGGCAGCGACGCCGAGCAGCCGCACCGGATCCGCTACAAGAAGCTGGCGTAGACGCCCGGGCATCGCTTTCGGTCGACACAACCCGAAACATGCAGGGCACGGTCCCGTGATGGGCACGCTGCGCTTTGCCCATCCTACGGCTGACCGGATCCGTAGGATGGGCAAAGCGCAGCGTGCCCATCATCACCCGCGGAGTTACCCCCGCCGCATCCGACCTCACGCGCCGGACGTACCTCGCCGCACCGCCGGCACCTGCCTGTCCCGCACAGCCGGCCGCCGCTGCCAGAGCAGCACCACCAGCAGCACGGCATAGACCAGCGGCTCGCGCAGATCCGCCTTGACCAGCCACAGATAGTGCAGCACTCCCAGCACCGGCACCACATAGGCCAGCCGGTGCAGCCGCTTCCAGTTCCGTCCCAGGCGGCGCATCATGTCGTTGGTCGAAGTCACGGCCAGCGGCACCAGCAGCAGGAACCCCAGCATGCCGACGGTGATGAAGGGCCGCTTGATGATGTCGCGCAGGATCTCGTCCCAGAAGAAGAACTGGTCGAGCCAGAGATAGGTCAGCAGGTGCAGGCTGGCATAGAAGAAGGCGAACAGGCCCAGCATGCGCCGCACCCGGATCGGCCACCCCCAGCCGAAGCGCTGCCGCAACGGCGTCATCAGCAGGGTCAGCAGCAGCAGGCGCAGCGTCCACTGCCCGGTCTCGTGGGTCACCGCCTCGATGGGGTTCGCGCCCAGGCGGTCGGTCAGCAGCGCAAACAGCAGCCAGACCGCCGGCAGCAGACAGGCAAGAAACAGCGAAGGCTTCAGGATTTGCCGGGATTTCATCAACATCTGGCCACAAGGGTACAGGGAACGGGCCGAAAGGGCGCTGCCCCGGAATCTCACTGCGCTTCATCGGGGCTGCGCCGGCCGCCATCCAGGGTTCGGTGTTTTCCGTGGCGCGCCCGCAGTTTCAGAAATACTTCCGCAGGTCCATGCCCGCATACAACTGCGCCACCTGATCGCCATAACCGTTGAACATCAGGGTCCGGCGCTTGCGAAACTCGCCAATGCGGCGCTCCGTGCGCTGGCTCCAGCGCGGATGAGAGACCTCCGGATTGACGTTGGAATAGAAACCGTATTCCTTCGGCGCGGCGCGCATCCAGGTGCTCACCGGCTGCCGTTCCACGAAACGGATGCGGACGATGGACTTGATGCTCTTGAAGCCGTACTTCCAGGGCACCACCAGCCGCAGCGGCGCGCCGTTCTGGTTGGGCAGCACCTTGCCGTAGAGCCCGACGGCAAGAATGGTCAGCGGATGCAGGGCCTCGTCCATGCGCAGGCCCTCGACATAGGGCCAGCGCAGGATGGGCCAGCGCTGGCCGGGCATCTGTTCGGGATCGTGCAGGGTCTGGAACTCGACGAACTTCGCCTTCGCCGTGGGTTCGAAGCGCCTGAGCAGCGGCCCCAGCTCGAAGCCGATCCAGGGAATCACCATCGACCAGCCTTCCACGCAACGCAGGCGATAGATGCGTTCCTCCAGCGCATGGGGACACACCAAGTCCTCCAGCGCCAGGGTGCCGGGCTTCAGGCACTCACCCTCGACCGTGACCGACCAGGGATCGGTCTGCAGGCGGTGCGCCTCGTCGGCGGGATCCTCCTTGCCGGTGCCGAATTCATAAAAATTGTTGTAGCCGGTGACATGGCGCAAGGGCGTGAGTTCGTCCCGCTCGCCCTCGGCGACACGGTAGCCCGCCACCGACAGCGCCGCGGAGGCCGCGGCGGGCATCAGCCCGGCGCCCGCGATCAGCCCCGCGCCCTGCAGGAAGCGGCGCCGCTCGCGGTACACGGATTCGGGCGTGATTTCCGATGCCGGGATGGGCGGCGGTCGAAAGCGTCTGGACATGGATTCCCCTCGGCGGCCGGGCCTGTTGCTGTTCCGACCCCCTCCGGGGCGGGCAGTTCCCTCGGGGTCAGCCCACCCACACCCGGGCGTTGCGGAACATGCGCATCCAGGGACCGTCCTCGCCCCAGTCGTCCGGATGCCAGGAGTGTTGCACGGTACGGAACACACGCTCCGGGTGGGGCAT
Organism: Thiohalobacter sp.; assembly: GCF_027000115.1. Classification (NCBI taxonomy): domain Bacteria; kingdom Pseudomonadati; phylum Pseudomonadota; class Gammaproteobacteria; order Thiohalobacterales; family Thiohalobacteraceae; genus Thiohalobacter; species Thiohalobacter sp. The sequence continues at coordinate 34,214 of NZ_JALTON010000039.1, forward strand.
CATGATGGTGACACGGCCGTCGAGGCTGGTGACCCCGGTGATGCCCTGCGGCGATCCATTGGGATTGAAGGGGTAGGTCTCGGTGGCGCGGCCGCGGTTGTCCACGTAATGCAGCGCCACCTGGCCGGCGTCGCGCAGGCCGGCGAGCTGGGCGGCATCGGCAAACTCGGCCCGGCCCTCGCCGTGGGCGACGGCGATGGGCATCCGCGAACCGGCCATGCCGGCCAGCAGGATGGAGGGCGATTCGTCGATCTCCACCAGCGAGAAGCGCGCCTCGAACTGCTCGCTGAGGTTGCGCTCGAAGCGTGGCCAGCTGCTGGTGCCGGGGATCAGTTCGCGCAGGCCGGCCAGCATCTGGCAACCGTTGCAGACGCCCAGGGCGAAGCTGTCGTCGCGCGCAAAGAAAGCGGCGAAGGCATCGCGGGCCGCGTTGTTGAAGAGGATGGTCCTGGCCCAGCCGAGGCCGGCACCGAGCACGTCGCCGTAGGAGAAGCCGCCGCAGGCGACCAGTCCCTTGAAGTCGTGCAGCGCGATGCGCCCGGCAAGGACATCGCTCATGTGCACGTCGATGCAGTCGAAGCCGGCGCGGTCGAAGGCCGCGGCCATTTCCAGCTGGCCATTGACGCCCTGCTCGCGCAGGATTGCCAGCCGCGGCCGCGCGCCACCGATGAAGGGGGCGGCGACGTCTTCCGCGGGATCGAAGGACAAGGCAACGCTGATGCCGGGATCGGCCGCATCCAGCAGCCGGTCGTATTCCTGCTGCGCGCACTCGGGGTTGTCGCGCAGCGCCTGCATGCGATAGCTGGTCTCCGACCAGATGCGGTGCAGCTCGCCGCGCGCGGCCTCGAACAGCAGCCGGTCGCCCTGCCGGAAACGCAGTCGATCGTCCGCGGCAGGATGCCCGATGACGTGGCTGTGCCGGCCCAGGCCGGCGGCCTTGAGCCGTTCGCGCACCGTCTGCAGATCATCGGCGCGCACCTGCACCACGGCCCCCAGCTCCTCGGCGAACAGGGCGGCGATGGCGTCCTCGCCCAGCCCGGCGAGATCGACGTCCAGCCCGCAGTGGCCGGCGAAGGCCATCTCGCACAGGGTCGCCAGCAGCCCGCCGTCGGAACGGTCGTGATAGGCCAGCAGCAGGCCGTCGGCATTGAGTGCCTGGATGACGGCGAAGAAGGCCTTCATGGCCCGGGGGTCGTCGAGATCCGGCGGGTGATGACCGATCTGCTTGTAGACCTGCGCCAGCGCCGAACCGCCGAGGCGGTTGTGGCCCTTGCCCAGATCGATGAGCAGCAGTGCGCTGTCGCCCCGGTCCAGCCGCAACTGCGGAGTAAGTGTGCGGCGCACGTCGGTGACCGGTGCAAAGGCGGTCACGATCAGCGACAGCGGCGCGGTCACCGCCTTCGATTCTCCGTTCTCCTCCCACACCGTCTTCATCGACAGCGAGTCCTTGCCCACCGGAATGGCGATGCCGAGTTCCGGGCACAGCGCCTTGCCGACAGCGCGCACGGTGTCGAACAGCTTCGCATCCTCGCCCGGATGGCCGGCCGGCGCCATCCAGTTGGCCGACAGCCGTACCTGGCGCAGCTCGGCAATGGGGGCGCTGGCGATGTTGGTCAGGGCCTCGCCCACCGCCATGCGCCCCGAGGCCGGACCATCCAGGAGCGCCACCGGCGTACGCTCGCCCATGGCCATGGCCTCGCCACGATAGCCCTCGTAGTCGGTGGTGGTGACGGCGGCATCGGCCACCGGCACCTGCCAGGGACCGACCATCTGGTCGCGCACCACGGTGCCGGTCACGCTGCGATCGCCGATGGTAATGAGGAAGGTCTTGTCGGCCACCGCGGGCAGGCGCAGCACGCGCGCCACGGCATCGGCCAGATCGATGCCCGCAGTCTCGAACTCCGGCTTGTGGAAGGGCCGGTGATGCACGTCGCGCAACATCTTGGGCGGCTTGCCCAGCAGCATCTCCAGTGGCAGGTCGACGGGATTGTTGTCGAAATAGCCGTCGCCCACCACCAGCCGCTCGTCCTCCGTGGCCTCGCCGACCACGGCGAAGGGACAGCGCTCGCGCTCGCACAGGGCCTGGAATGCCTCCAGCCGCTCGGGCGCTACGGCGAGCACGTAGCGTTCCTGGGACTCGTTGCACCAGATCTGCATCGGCGACATGCCGGGCTCGTCGTTGGGGAAGGCGCGCAGCTCGAAGCGGCCGCCACGGCCGCTGTCGTGAACCAGCTCCGGCAGGGCGTTGGACACGCCGCCGGCGCCGACGTCGTGTATGGAGATGATGGGATTGTCCTCGCCCATCGCCCAGCAGCGGTCGATGACCTCCTGGCAGCGGCGCTCCATTTCGGGGTTGCCACGCTGCACCGAGGCATAGTCCAGGTCCTCGGCGCTGGCGCCGGAATCCATGCTCGACGCCGCCCCGCCGCCGAGGCCGATGAGCATGGCCGGGCCGCCGAGCACGATCAGTTGCGCACCGACCGGGATACGCCCCTTCTCTACATGCTCGGCCTTCAGGTTGCCGTAGCCGCCGGCGATCATGATCGGCTTGTGGTAGCCGCGCACTTCCTCGCCCTCGGGGCCGGGCACCTTCTCCTCGAAGGTGCGGAAGTAGCCGCAGAGGTTGGGACGGCCGAACTCGTTGCCGAAGGCGGCCGCGCCCAGCGGCCCCTCGATCATGATGTCCAGCGCGGAGACGATGCGATCGGGGCGCCCGTGGTCGGTCTCCCAGGGCTGCTCGAAGCCGGGGATACGCAGGTTGGACACCGAGAACCCGGCCAGGCCCGCCTTGGGCTTGCCGCCGCGACCGGTGGCGCCCTCGTCGCGGATCTCGCCGCCGGAACCGGTCGCCGCGCCCGGGAAGGGCGAAATCGCGGTCGGGTGGTTGTGCGTCTCCACCTTCATCAGGATGTGCGCGGGCTCGTCGTGCGCGGCATAGCGCCCGTCGGGCCCGGGATAGAAACGGCGCGCGGGGTGACCCTCGATGACTGCGGCATTGTCCTTGTAGGCCGACAGCACGCCCTCGGGACTGGCCCGATAGGTCTCGCGGATCATGCCGAACAGGGTTTCCTCGCGCGGCTCGCCGTCGATCACCCAGTTGGCGTTGAAGATCTTGTGCCGGCAGTGCTCGGAATTGGCCTGCGCGAACATCATCAGCTCGACGTCGGTGGGATTGCGGCCCAGCGCCTGGTAGTTCTCCACCAGATAGTCGATCTCGTCGTCGGACAGGGCCAGGCCCCAGGCCCGGTTGGCCACCAGCAGCGCGTCGCGCCCGCCGCCGAGCAGGTCGACCGTCTCCAGCAGCGCAGGCTCGGTGACCCGGAACAGCACCTCGGCATCCTCGATGCTGTTCAGCACCGTCTCGGTCATGCGGTCGTGCAGCAGGGGCAGCAGGCGCTCGCGGGCGGCAGCGTCCAGCGGCGCCTCGGCGGTCACCCGGTAGGCGATGCCGCGCTCGATGCGGTGAATCATGCCCAGCCCGCAGTTGTGGGCGATGTCGGTGGCCTTGCTGGCCCAGGGCGAGATGGTGCCCAGCCGCGGCACCACCAGGAACAGCGCCGCATCCTCCGGGGCATCCACCCGCGCCGGTCCATGGCTCAGCAGCCCCTCCAGCACCCGGCGCTCGGCCTCGCTCAGCCGGCGCTCGGGGTCGATGAAGTGCTGGTACTCGGCATGGATCGCGGTGACCGGGACGCCGGCCTCGCGGGCACGTTCGATGAGCTTGCGGGTGCGGAAGGGGGACAGCGCCGGACCACCGGGCAGGTGCAGCATGACGGGCCTCGATTCAGAACCTTGACGGTCGAAGGGGCCTCGGCCGGTGGGCGCCCGAGGCCCCTTCGGGAAGGGCCGAATGATACTGGAAGAGACCCGCCCGAACCAGCGAGGGCAGCGGGGAGAACAGGCCCGATTTGTGGCCTACACGCTGAAGCGCCCCACCAGGCCGTCGAGGCGGGAGGAGGCCCCGGCCAGCTCGCCCAGGAAGCCCTCGACCTCGCGCGTGAGCTGCGCGTTCTCGTCCTCGATGCGCGACATCTCCTCCACGTGGCCGGCGATCTCCTGGGTGGCGGTGGACTGCTCGCGGGCAGCGTGGGCGATGTGGGACACCAGGTCGGTCATGGCGTTCACGCTGCCGGCCACGCGCTCGATGGTCGTCGAGGTCTGGTCCACGCTGCCGATGAGCGAATCGGTGACGTTGGAGACGTTGCCCATCACCCCCGATAGCTCCTTGCTCGAATGTTCGTTGGCCTTGAGTAGGTCGGTGATCTGGGCGGTGGACTGCTGGGTTTTCATGGCAAGCTGGCGCACCTCGTCGGCCACCACCGCGAAGCCGCGGCCGAACTCGCCGGCACGGGCGGCCTCGATGGCGGCATTCAGCGCCAGCAGGTTGGTCTGGTCAGCGATTTCGTTGATGACCGCGACCATGTCCAGCATGTTGCGCCCCTTGGTGCCGATATCGTCCACCTGCTCCTGCAGGGCCCGAATCTGGGCATGCATGTCATGGGCGCGACGCGCCATGTCGCGCACCATGTCGGCACCGGACTGAACCTCGTCGCGCGCCTTGCCGGCCTCTTCGCTGGCCAGTTCGGCGTTGCGCGCGATTTCCGCGCTGGTGGCGGACATCTCCTCGGTGGCTGTCGCGGTACTGCGCGCACGGTCCGCCCCCTGGGTGATGTTCCCGGCCACCACGGCCACCTCGTCGCTGGCCTGCCGGGAGCGGTCGGCCACCTCGCCGGCGACCCCGGCCACTTCCCGGATCATGCCCTGGAGGTCGTCCATCATCTTGTTGAAATAGCGCGAAACCTGACCCAACTCGTCGGCGGACTCGACCGGCACCCGCCGGGTCAGGTCCCCCTCGCCGTCGGCGAATTCCTGGAAGACCTCGCGCAGGCGCTGTACCGGGTCCACCGTGTGGCGGCCGACCAGGAAGGCGACCAGCAGCCCCAGCACCAGGCCCAGCACAGCCAATCCGCCCACCACCAGACGGGCATCTGCCATGTCGGCACGGAGTGCTACGCTGGTATCCTCGATACGCTGGCGTTCGTACCCGGCCAGGCGCTCCAGGTCGTCCCCGATCTCCCGCACCAGGGGGCCGAGGCGCTCGCGCACCAGCCAGGCATCGGTGCGCCAGCGCCCTTCGGCCTCGAAACTGCTCAGCTTGCGGGCGTTCGCGACATACTGCTCATAGAACCCGGCGAACTGTTCGAGGCTGTCCTCCTGATCGAAGGTCAGCAGCTCGCCAAAGGCGCGCAGCCGCTCCATCCGCTTGCCGACATCCTCCAGATACATGTTCAGCTCTTCCAGCGCATGGCCACGGAAAGCCAGATAGCCCCGCATCGCCGCCAAGGCATTGGCCCAGGCGTAACGCAAATCGTGCACATCCGACATGAGCTGCTTGCGGGTGGCGTCGGCGGGCTCTTCCTGCTCGGAGAGGATCATCTGGGTGAGCAGGTTCAGCATCTGCCGGGCAAGCGGGTTGAGGTGTTCCGACGCATAGGCGATCGCGGGGATGTTCCGCGCGTTGTCGCCGACCAGCGCCAGCAGCTCGCTGCCCTCGACACCAAACTGCGCCACGCCCTTGTCGATTTCGGCCAGCAGTTCGGCAGCCTCGTCATCCCCCGCCACGCGACCGGCAAGCGTCGCCAGCCGGCTGCGGGTCGCCTGCAACGCCCGCTCGTAGGCCTCGCGATGCTGCGCCTCGCCGCTCAGGAGATAGAACCCCAGCGCGCCGGCGGCTTCGTTGAGTTCCCCGGTCACCGCCAGCGAATCCAGCACGACCGGTTGTTGCTCGTCGACCATGCGCGCGATCTGGCGTTCGACCCGGGACTGGCCCAGAAAGGCAATGGCCGATATCGCCAGCAGCAGCGCCAGCAGGCTGCCATAGCCGAGCCAGGACTTCTGGCGCATGGTGAGGTGGTGCAGCGGGTTTTTCATGATGCCTCCGGCAGTGATTCGTCCTGCGGACATTCACTGTGTCGGCAGACCGATGCAGGGCTTTACCGGCGGCCCGCATCCGAAATTCCCGTACGTGCGCGGGGTTATGAGGCAATCATCCGCCAGTCCAGCCCCGTGTCCTGCTCGGCCACCGCGATCCAGTCCGCGCCGCAGCCGAGCGCATCGGCGAGTGCGGCCCGGGCCAGGGCGGGACGATTGTTCTTCTCGCTGAGATGGGCAGCCACCAGGTGCTGCAACCGGCTGCAATCGAGACGCCCGAGCAGTTCCGCGGCCTGGCCGTTGCTCAGGTGTCCCAGGCCACCGCCCACCCGGGCCTTGAGGGCCGGCGGATAAGGGCCGCACGCCAGCAGATGGGGATCGTGGTTGCACTCCAGCACCAGGGCATCGCAGGCGTCCAGCGCCGCCACCACGCAGGGCGTGGGCGCGCCCAGATCGGTGAGCACGCCCAGGCGACGGGCGCCGTCCGAGAAGGCGAACTGGCAGGGCTCGCGCGCGTCATGCGGCACGGGAAAGGGCGTGATCTCGAGGTCGCCGATGGCGAAGGACTCGTGGCCGGAGTGCCACTCGACCACGGGCAGGTCGGTGTCACGCGTGGCCAGCGCGGTACCGGCCGTCATCCACACCGGCGTGCCGTGGCGGCGTGCGAAGGGCGCCACACCACGGATATGGTCGCTGTGCTCGTGGGTGACCAGCAGGGCGTCGATGTCGCCGGGGGCAAGCCCCAGCCGGCCCAGCCGGCGCTCGGTCTCGGCCACCGAGAAGCCGCAGTCGATCAGCACCCGGCTGTTGCCGGCCTCGACCAGTGTGGCATTGCCCCGACTGCCGCTGCCGAGCGAAGCAAAACGCATCAGGCCCCGCGCCCCGCCAGCCGGACGGCATGGCTCACTTGAGCTGTTCCTCCAGCAGGGTGAGGATGCGCCGCGCGGTACGGGAGTTGTCCCGGCGACCCTCGACATCCTCCACGGTAACGCGGGTCTCGCCGCCCTCGCCGACGAGGCGGACACGGTAGGCCGTGCCCTCGTCCGGCGTCCGGTCGCGCCAGAAGGCCAGCTTCGACAGGATACCCTTGTTGCGGTCCTCGGCCAGCGGATCCCGGTAGCGTACGAAATACAGCCCCTGCGAGCGGTCGCGGTCCTCGACCGCAAAGCCGATCCGGTCCAGGGCGATGCCGGTGCGTCGCCAGGCGCGGGAGAAATCCTCGTGCACCTTGAGCAGGGTCTGGCCGCCGGTGTCGGTGACCAGGGTGGCCCGCGGCTGGCCGGCGGCGCGTGCCTGCGCCAGCTGGGCGGCGGCCTTCTGTTCCTCGGTGCCCAGGAACACCATCAGCCGCTTCAGCATCTCGGCCTCCAGTTCCGGATCACTGGCGCGCGGCTTCCATATGGTGCCGGTACTTTCGTCGGGGGTACCCTCGACCACCTCCTCCATGCCGCGATGGGACAGATAGATCTCGGTCCCCTGGGCGGTGCGCTCCATGCGCACCCGGAACTTGTCGCGGGTGGCAGCGGAATAGAGGAAGTTGAGCGCCTTGCCGATGGTGCGGCGGATCGGATCCTGGGGGATGTCGGCGCGGTTCTCGGCCCACTCGGTTTCGAGGATGCCGACCTGTGGATCGTCCACGGTCAGCAGAAACCCGTTCTTCAGCCAGAACTCTCGCACCCGCGGCCAGACCTTCTCCGGCGGCGCCTCGACTACCAGCCAGCGCGCGTCGCCGTCACGCTCGATATGCATGTCCGGCTGCACGGGCAGCACTCTGGACTGTTCCGGGCGGGGCGCGGCACCGCTGGCGGCGTACTCGGAATAGGTGGCGCTGGGCACCACCATGCTGTCCTGGAGCCCGCTGGCGGACAGGTCCGGCGGGATCTCCAGCGGCGGCTCGCTGCGACTCTGCTTGTAGTCCACCTTCTTGGGCATCACCTTGTCGAGCGTGCCGCAACCGGCCAGCAGGGTGGCGGCCAGCAGGCCGGGAAGCAGTCGAAGCATGTTGGACATGGGCACGGTTACCTGTATGTGAAGCGGTTCATTCGAGCACGCCGGCCTGGCGCAGGGCCGCGCGCACGCGATCGTGATACTGCGGTGACAGGGGGGTCAGCGGCAGGCGCAATCCGGGCGGGATCAGCCCCATCTCGGCCAGCGCCCACTTCACCGGAATCGGATTGGCTTCCACGAACAGGTCACGGTGCAGCGCCTCCAGCCGGTGGTTGATGGCCTCGGCGCGCGCCCGGTCGCCGGACAGCGCCGCCTCGCACAGCTCGTGCATGGCCCGCGGCGCCACGTTGGCGGTGACCGAGATCACACCCCTGCCGCCCATCAGCATCAGCTCCATGGCGGTGGCGTCGTCGCCACTGTAGAGATCCAGCCGCTCGCCGCAGCAGTCGAGGATGGCGCGGGCACGGTCGAGATCGCCGGTGGCCTCCTTGATGCCGACGATGTTGGAGATGTGCGACAGCCGTTCGACCGTCTCCGGGCGCATGTCGCAGGCCGTCCGCCCGGGCACGTTGTAGAGGATCTGCGGGATCGGCACCGCCTCGGCCACCGTCTTGTGGTGCTGGTACAGGCCCTCCTGGGTGGGCTTGTTGTAATAGGGGGTGACCAGCAGGCAGGCATCCGCGCCGGCCTCCATGGCGCAGCGGGTCAGCCGAATGGCCTCGCTGGTGGCATTGGCGCCGGTGCCGGCGATCACCGGCAGGCGGCCGGCCGCGAGCTCGACGCAGCGGCGGATCAGGGCACAGTGTTCTTCCTCGTCCAGGGTGGCCGACTCACCGGTGGTGCCGACGGCAACGATGGCATCGGTCCCCTGGCTGACGTGGCATTCGATCAGACCGGCAAGACTGTCGTCGTCGACCGCCCCGTCCTCCCGCATCGGGGTGACCAGCGCGACCATGCTGCCGTGAAACATGTACCTGCTCCGTGAATGTCGGGGCCCTGAACCGGCCACATACTACTTGCCCGCCTCACCCCTGACAAGGCAGCCGCCGGCGCTGGCAGCGGGGGCCGGCGCTCTAGTATGCTTGCCGAAAAAGCCAGGAGACACACCCACATGCAGGAAGACGAGGCCATACGCGAGATCCGCATCAACCCCATCGTGCCGAGCGAGTCGGTGCTGGTGGCCACCGCGCGTTCCATGCGTCCGCGCAAGGAGGAGGCTCCCGCCCCGAGGGACACCCGCAAGCACGTGGACACCTGCCCCTTCTGCGCCGGCAACGAGCACATGACGCCACCCACCATCCAGGCCTGGCCGGACGAGGCCGACTGGCGGATCCGGCTGGTGGAGAACCTCTATCCCGTGCTCGGTGACGACCGCCAGTCCAGCAATCTGGTATTCGGACTGCAGCAGGCCATCGAGGGCTACGGCCGTCATGAGGTCTTCATCGACCATCGCGACCATGGCATCGCCCTGCACGAGATGAGCCATGACCACCTTGCCCTGCTGTTCGGCGCCTACCGCGACCGCATGCAGCAGCTCTACGATGCCGACCCCCGCCTGCGCTACGTGCTGGTGTTCAAGAACTTCGGCCCGGCCGCGGGCGCCAGCATCGCCCACACCCACAGCCAGATCATTGCCATGCCGGTAGTGCCGGAGAATGTCTACAACGAGATCACCCACAGCCGCGCCTACTACCGCGAGAACCACCACTGCGTGTTCTGCGCCCTGATCGACGAGGCGCTGACCTTCGAGGCCACCATCTACGACCGCAGCTCTGGGCAGATACGGCGCAGGATCAATGTCGGCCAGTACGTGGTCGAACGGGGCGAGCGCTTCATCGCCATCAAGCCCTTCGCCAGCCGTTTCGAATGGGAGGTGCACATCCTGCCCCTGAACCACCAGAGCGACTTCCTGGAGATCACCGACGCCGACCGCCGCGACCTGGCCCAGGTGATGCAACGCACCATGGCGCGTCTGGACGCCGTCATCGGCGGCGCCCAGTACAACTATTTCCTGCACTCGCGGCCGCGGGGAGAGGACTACGAGGACTGTGGACAGAGTTATCACTGGCACCTGGAGATCTGCCCGCGGACCTCGATCCCGACCGGCTTCGAGCTCGGCTCCGGTCTGTTCGTCACCACCATCAGCCCCGAGGAGGCCGCGGCGCGGCTGAGGGCGGTCGAACTCGACTGAATCGCAGCCCGGCGGTGGTAGACTTGCAGCAGGACGAACCCGGGCGGAGGCCCTGCCAGTCACCATGAGCAACTATCTCGTCATCTCGGCCGTGGGCGAAGACCGCCCCGGACTGGTCGACCGCATCTCGCGCTGCATCCTGGACCACGAGGGCAGCATTGCCGACAGCCGCATGACCGTGCTGGGCGGCGAATTCGCCATCATTCTGCTGGTTTCCGGCAACTGGAACAGCATCGCCAGGCTGGAGACGGCACTGCCGGCACTGGGCGAGGAACTGGGCATGGTCATTACCACGCGGCGCACCGCCTCGCGCGAGCCGGCACGGGACCTGCTGCCCTATGCCGTGGACGTGGTGGCCCTCGACAACCCCGGCATCGTGCACCGGCTGGCCAACTTCTTCTCCCGGCGCAGCATCAACATCCAGGATCTGGCCACCAGCAGCTACGCCGCGCCGCATACCGGCACCCCCATGTTCGCCGTGCACATGACGGTGGATGTGCCGGCGAGCACCCACATCGCCAGCCTGCGCGAGGAATTCATGGACTTCTGCGACCAGCTCAACCTGGACGCCGTCATCGAACCCGCCAAGAACTGAGAGAGGCCATCATGAGCGTCAGCGTCGGCAAGAAGGTACCCGACTTCAGACTGCCCGCCACCGGCGACAGGGAAATCCGCCTGTCGGACCTGCGCGGCAAGAACGTGGTGCTCTATTTCTACCCGAAGGACAGCACCCCGGGCTGCACCAACGAGGCACGCGACTTCCGCGACAGTTTCAGCAAGTTCAAGCGACAGAATACGGTCATACTGGGCGTGTCCCGCGACAGCCTGCGCAGCCACGAGAACTTCAAGGCGAAACAGGACCTGCCCTTCGAGCTGTTGTCCGATACCGAGGAAAAGGTCTGTCGCCAGTTCGACGTCATCCGGGAAAAGAACATGTATGGCCGCAAGGTCATGGGCATAGAACGCAGCACCTTCCTCATCGACCCGGAGGGCCGGCTGGTCCGGGAATGGCGCAAGGTCAGGGTGCCGGGCCATGTCGACGAGGTACTTCAGGCCGTCAAGGATCTGAACAAGGCCGCCCGCGGCAAGGCCTGAACGGACCCCCGGCATGACCGAAAAGCGCCTGTTCGTGCTCGACACCAACGTGTTGATGCATGACCCCACCGCCCTGTTCCGGTTCCAGGAACATGGCGTATTCCTGCCCATGGCCGTGCTGGAGGAGCTGGACCACGCCAAGAAGGGCACTTCCGAGGTCGCCCGCAACGTGCGCCAGGTGAACCGCTTTCTGGATGACCTCACCCGGCGCGCCTCGCCCGATGACATCGCCGCCGGCATCCCGCTGGCAATGGAGGGCATCGAGGACGCAAGCACCCTGGCCGCCAGCGGCACCCTCTACCTGCAGACCCGCAGCATGGAGTATGAACTGCCGGCCGCACTGCCCGGCAACAAGCCGGACAACGACATCCTCGGCACCGCGCTGGCGCTGCAGAAGGAACGCCCGGGCACACCGGTCACACTGGTGTCCAAGGACATCAATCTGCGCATCAAGGCTGCCATCCTCGGCCTGCGCGCCGAGGACTACTACAACGACCAGGTCCTCGAAGACGTCAACCTGCTCTACAGCGGGTTGGCCGAGCTCGATGCCGGTTTCTGGGACACCCACGGCGACCATCTCGAGTCCTGGCAGGAGGAAGGCAGAACCTTCTACCGGCTGCGCGGCCCGCAACTGGCCGAACTGCTGCCCAACCAGTGCGTGTTCGTGGAGGGCGGGCGCGGCTTCGAAGCGCTGGTGCACGAGATCGGTGCGGACGGCGTGGTGCTTGAACTGGCCGAGGACTACCGCAAGCCCAATCACAGCGTCTGGGGCATCACGGCCCGCAACCGGGAACAGAACTTCGCCCTCAACCTGCTGATGAATCCCGACATCGACTTCGTCAGCCTGGTAGGCCAGGCCGGCAGCGGCAAGACGCTGCTGACCCTGGCCGCGGGCCTGACCCAGGTGCTGGAGGACAAGCGTTACAGCGAGATCATCATGACCCGGGTCACGGTACCGGTCGGCGAGGACATCGGCTTCCTGCCCGGCACCGAAGAGGAAAAGATGACGCCTTGGATGGGCGCGCTGATGGACAATCTGGAGGTGCTCACCCAGACCGACGCCGGCGACTGGGGGCGCGCCGCCACCAACGACCTGCTGCAGAGACGGATCCGCATCCATTCCCTGAATTTCATGCGCGGGCGCACTTTCCTCAACAAGTTCCTCATCATCGACGAGGCCCAGAACCTGACCTCCAAGCAGATGAAGACCCTGATCACCCGCGCCGGACCGGGCACCAAGGTGGTGTGCCTGGGCAACATCGCCCAGATCGACACCCCCTACCTCACCGAGACTACCTCCGGGCTCACCTACGTCGTCGACCGTTTCAAACCCTGGGTCCATGGCGGCCACATCACCCTCCGCCAGGGCGAGCGCTCGCGGCTGGCTGATTTTGCGGCGGAGGTGTTGTGAGGCGTGAGCAAAGGGTAGCCCGGGTGGAGCGGAGCGCAACCCGCGGAACCACGCCTTTCCTCCCGAACCCCTGATCCAGGCCTCCCCCTGGTGCTCTCGATGCGGAACGCCATGGGCCGGCAGTGCTCAGGATGCGGCAGGCTCCGCGGCATCCTCCGCCGGCCGCCGCGGCCAGGCGCGCAATACGGCCTGGACCAGCGTGGCCAGCGGGATGGCGAAGAACACGCCCCAGAATCCCCACAGGCCGCCGAACACCAGCACGGCGACGATGATGGCCACCGGGTGCAGGTTGACCACCTCCGAGAACAGCAGGGGCACCAGCACGTTGCCGTCCAGGGCCTGGATCACGCCGTAGGCGACCAGTATCCAGGCAAAATCCGCTGACCAGCCGAACTGGAAATAGGCGATCAGGGCCACCGGCACCGTGACTGCGGCGGCACCGATATAGGGAATGACCACCGACAGCCCGACCAGGGTCGCCAGCAGCACGGCATAGTTCAGCCCCATGAACTTGAAGGTGGCATAGGTGACGCCGCCGACGATGAAGATCTCCCACACCTTGCCGCGCACATAGTTGCCGATCTGCATGTTGACCTCGTGCCAGACCTGCGCGGTCAGCGCCCGGTCGCGCGGCAGGTAGCCAGCGATCCAGCCGAGGATGCGCGCCTTGTCCTTCAGAAAGAAAAACACCAGCACCGGAACCAGAATGAGATAGACCAGGAGGGTGATGATGCTCAGGAGGGAGGCCACCGACAACGACAGCACCCGCTGCCCCAGCGCGGCCAGCTCGGCGCGGATGGTGGTCATGAGCTGGGTGACCTGCTCGTCGCTGATGAAGGCGGGATAGCGTTCGGGCAGCCGCATCAGCTTCTCCTGACCGGTGGCGATCATCTCCGGCAGTTGCTGAAACAGCTGGGTGACCTGCGCCGACAGGCGCGGCACCACGACCAGCATCAGGAACAGCAGCAGCAGCATGAAGGCAAGGAATACCAGGGTCACCGCCAGGGTGCGCCTGAGACCGCGTCGCTCCAGCACGCCCACCAGGCCCTCCAGCAGATAGGCGATGACCACGCTGGCCAGCACCGGCGCCAGCATGTCGCCGAAGGCGATGATGACCAGGGTACCGAGGATCAGCAACAGGGCCAGGATGACCACCTGCGGGTCCGAGAAGTAACGCTGGAACCACTGGCGGATGACGTCCATCAGCCCCCCCGCTCGGCGCGGTATTCCTCGTAGCAGCGCGCGAACACCGCCTCCAGCTCATCGATCACCTCGCCTGCATCGCGGCGCATGATGACATGCTGCGTGACCAGGCCCGAGGTCTCGTTCAGCATCTTCTGCTTGTCCAGCATCGGATAGGTCGCCGCCAGGCGCTTGAGCGCCTTGATCACCGATTCCTGCTCGGGGCGGGGAATGGGCCGCGGCGTCTCTATGACCGGCGCGGCAGGGGTTTCCATGGGCCGGGAGGCAACCGGATCGGGTGCCGGCGGCTGCTGGCGGCTGCACAGGAATTCGGCGAAGTCGACCAGCGTCTGCCGGCCGGATTCCGGCAGGCGCGCGGCCAGTTCATTGAGACGATCGATGAGATCGGACATGCACCCTCACTCGGGAAGCGGAATGTACCGATAATAGCGAGCTGGCGCGGATTTCGCACCAGTCGGGCGACTCAGTCTTCCCGGTGGGTCTTGCAGTAGTTGCGCGCGAACTCCAGCAGCTCGTCCATGGCCAGGTGGCGGAACTTCTGCTTCTGATGCACGAAGGAGAAAGGACGTTCCAGCGGCGGATCCAGCGGCAGCGCCACCAGGGTGCCCAACTGCAGTTCCTTGTGGATGGTGGCCCGCGAGACGATGGAGACCCCCATGCCCGCCTCCACCGCGCCCTTGACCGCCTCGGGACTGCCCAGTTCCATGCACACACTGATTTCGTTGATGTTGAGCTTGCAGCGCTGCAGGTATTCCTGGATGACTTCGCGCGTGCCCGAACCCTCCTCGCGGCAGATGTAGGGGTGCTGGAGCAGCTCCTGGATCCTGATCACCTTTTTCCCGGCCAGCGGATGCTTGGGCGGCACGATGGCCACCAGTTCGTCCATGCGGCAGACCTCGACCACCAGGTTCTTGTTGGAAACAGGCGCCTCGACCACACCCAGGTCGATGACATTGTTCTCGACCATGGAGACGATGCCCTCGGTATTGGAAACCTTGAGCTGAACGTTGACCTCCGGATACTTGACCCGGAAATCGCCCAGCAGCGCGGGCAGCATGTACTCGGCAATGGTAGTGGAGGCGCCGATCATGATGACACCGCTGATCTCGCCGGTCATCTCGCGGACCGCGTTCTCCATCTCGTCGTAGAGCTCGAAGATGCGATCGGCGTATTCGTAGACGCGGCGGCCCGCCTCGGTCAGGCTGATGCGGTTGTGGGTGCGGTCGAACAGACGGGTGTTGAAATGTTCCTCGAGCTGGCGCACCTGGAAGGTGACTGCCGGCTGCGTCATGTGTAGCGTCTCGGCTGCCTTGGTGAAGCTCAGCATCCGGGCGACGGTATGAAAAACCTGTAGTCTGCGATCAGCCATCTGTTCTGCGCCATGCTCGGTCGGGTGACCCCGGGATGCCCCCGGAGGCGGCCAATCCTAACAGGTAGCGCGCAAATATAAAATATTTTGATACCGACACAATCCCCGACTTTTCGCCCCGGAATCAGGCGTGTCGCCGCCAGCGCAGGGCATAGTAGAGGGTCGGGATCACCACCAGGGTCAACAGCGTGGACACCAGGATGCCGAAGATCAGCGAAATCGCCAGCCCGCTGAAGATGGGGTCGTCGAGGATGAACAAGGCCCCGAGCATCGCTGCCAGGCCGGTCAGCACGATGGGCTTGGCGCGCACCGCCCCGGAGCGCAGCACCGCTTCCTCGAAGGGCACACCGCGCGCCACCTCGTCGTTTATGAAATCCACCAGCAGGATGGAATTGCGCACGATGATGCCGGCCAGCGCAATCATGCCGATCATGGAAGTCGCGGTGAACGGCTTGCCCAGCAGGGCATGGCCCGGCATGACCCCGATCAGGGTCAAGGGGATGGGCGCCATGATGATGAGCGGCACCAGGTAGGACCGGAACTGGGCCACCACCAGCAGGTAGATGAGGATCAGTCCCACCGAATACGCCAGCCCCATGTCGCGGAAGGTCTCGTAGGTCACCTGCCACTCGCCGTCCCACTTGAGGCTGTAACGATAGGGATTCTCGGGCTGGCGGATGAAATACTGCTCCAGCGGCTCGCCGTCGGCCAGCGGCTGCTCTTTCAGTTGCGCGGCCATCTCGAACAGACCGTACAGCGGGCTGTCCAGCGCGCCGGTCATGTCACCGGTCACGAACACCACCGGCAGCAGATCCTTGTGGTAGATGGCATGCTCGCGCGTGGAACGCTCGGCACGCACCACGTCGGCGAGCGCCACCTGCGATCCGTCCCGCCCGCGCAGTTTCACCGCCAGCAGGCGTTCGATGTGATCCCGGTCCGCAACCGGCAGTTCCAGCCGCACCGGCACCGGATACTTGTCGGTCTCGCGGTGCAGCCAGGTGACATCGGCGCCGTCGAGCAGGTCGCCCACGGCACGCACGATCTGCGCCTGCGACAGCCCCAGCCGCGCCGCCCGCTGGCGGTCCACACGCAACACCCACTTGGGCGCGGCCGCCTCCACGCTGTCATCGATGTCCACGATGTCCGGCGTGTTCTCGAACAGCGCCCGTACCTGACGCGCCACTGCGATCTGCCCGTCGTAGTCGAGGCCGTAGATCTCCGCCACCAGCGGCGACAGCACCGGTGGCCCCGGCGGCACCTCGACCACCTTGACACTACCGCCATGCCGCCGCGCGATCTCCGCCAATGCCGGCCGCACCGAGCGCGCGATGTCATGGCTCTTGCGCTCGCGCGCGTGCTTGTCCACCAGATTGACCTGGATGTCTCCCACCTGCGCCCCGCTGCGCAGATAGTACTGGCGCACCAGGCCGTTGAAATTGATGGGTGCGGCGGTGCCTGCGTAGATCTGGTAGTCGGTCACCTCGGGCACCGCGGCCAGCGTCGCCCCCATCTCGGCGAGCACCGCCGAAGTGCGTTCCAGGCTGGTGCCCTCGGGCATGTCCAGAATCACCTGAAACTCGGACTTGTTGTCGAAGGGCAGCATCTTGAGCACCACCCACTGCATGCCGGCCAGACCCAGGGACGCCAGGATCAGCACCAGCACGCCCACGCCCAGCAGCCGCCGCGCGCCGCGCCCGTCCGCGCCGCGCAACAGCGGCCCCACGAAACGCTGGAACAGCCGGTATACACGGGGCGATACGCCGCTGCCGGCCCCGCCGTGCGTATCCCCAGTGACCGCGCGCCGCCGGAACACCTGCCAGGTCATCCAGGGCGTGAACACAAAGGCGACTGCCAGCGAGATCAGCATGCCGATACTGGCATTGATGGGGATGGGACTCATGTAGGGCCCCATCAACCCGGTAACGAAGGCCATGGGCAGCAGCGCCGCGATCACGGTGAAGGTGGCCAGGATGGTCGGCCCGCCGACCTCGTCCACCGCCAGCGGGATGGCCTCGGCCAGTTTCCTGCCCCCCATCTGCATGTGTCGGTGGATGTTCTCCACCACCACGATGGCGTCATCGACCAGGATGCCGATGGAAAAGATGAGCGCGAACAGGGACACGCGATTGAGAGTGAAGCCCCACGCCCAGGAGGCGAACAGGGTGATGGCCAGGGTGATGATGACGGCCAGCCCCACGATCAGGGCCTCGCGCCAGCCCAGCGCGATCAGCACCAGCAGCACCACGGAGGCGGTGGCGAAGACCAGCTTCTTGATCAGGGTCTGTGCCTTGTCGTCGGCGGTGACACCATAGTTGCGGGTGATGCTGATCTCGACATCGTCCGGGATCAGGATACCGCGCAACTGCTCGAACCGGGTCAGCACCTGCTCGGCAATATCCACCGCATTGGTGCCCGGCTTCTTGCCGATGGCCAGGGTGACGGCCGGAAACATCGCGCCCGCGTCGGCATCGCCGCCGGCCGGACCGGGCACGTGCCAGGCGAGCTGTTCAGGCTGGTCGGGGCCCAACCGCACCTCGGCAACATCGGCCAGAAACACCGGCCGGTCCCCGTGCATGCCCACCACCAGTTGCGCCACCTCCTCGGGCCGGCTGAGAAAGCGCCCGGCACGCACCGGCACCTCGCGATCGTCCGCCACCAGCGCACCCCGGTCATCCGAGACATTGGCGGCGGCCAGGGCGGCACGCAGGTCGTCCAGCGACAGGCCCATGCCCGCCAGCCGCGCCGGATCCAGCAACACCCGCACCACCCGCTCGGGACCGCCCAGGGTATAAATCTCGCGGGTACCGGGCACGCGCTTGAGTTCAGCCTCCAGCGCGTGCGCCACCTGCTCGAGTTCGTAGGCACCCTTGTCCGGATCGCGGCTCCACAGGGTGGCAGCGACGATGGGGACGTCGTCGATGCCCTTGGGCTTGATGATCGGCTGGCCGGCACCCAGCCCTGGCGGCAACCAGTCCTGGTTGGAAAACACCGCATTGTAGAGCCGCACGATGGCCCGGGTACGGTCCTCGCCAACCTCGTATTCGACCGTCAGCACGGCCAGACCCGGCCGCGACATGGAATAGATGTGCTTGACCCCGTCGATCTCCGACAGCACTTGTTCGGCCGGCGTGGTGATCAGGTGTTCGACCTCGGTGGCCGAGGCCCCGGGCAGGGGGATGAACACATTGGCAAAGGTCACGTCGATCTGCGGCTCTTCCTCCCGTGGGGTAACACCCACTGCAAACAGGCCGAGCAGGAAGCCGACCAGCGCCAGCAGCGGCGTGATCTGGGAATGCAGGAAACGCCGGGCAACCGCACCGGACAGGCCGAGACGTTCGCTCATTCGGCGCTCCCGGCCTTGTAGGCGCGCGCCGCAGCCACCGGATCGGTGGCCACCCGCTCGCTGGCCTTCAAGCCGGCGAGCACCACCTGGCGGCCATCATCGAGGCGCCGGCCGGCGCGAATCTGGCGGAGCTGCGGCCGCCCATCGGCGGCCTGCACATAGACGGCCGTGACCTCGCTGCGCCGCAGTACGGCACGGGCCGGCACCACCGGCTGCTCGACCCGCTCCAGGGGAAAGGCCACTTTCACCAGCATGCCGGGGAAGAGCCCGGGCGTACCTTCGGGCAGATAGGCGCGGACCTTGAAACTGTGGCTGCGGGCATCGGCCCGGGGATAGACGGTGACGCGGACCGCATCCAGGGCACGTCCCTCATCGAGCAGCACCCGTGCCTTGCGCTCGCGGCGCACCGCCGCCAGGTGGCGTTGCGGCACATGAGTGACTACGCGCAGCCGCTCCAGGGACACCCCGGTCAGCAGCGGCTTGCCGGGTGCGGCGATCTCGCCGACGTCGATGTGGCGTTCCGTGACCCAGCCGCTGTAGGGCGCGCGCACCACCGTATGCTCCAGTTGCTCGCGGGCCTCGGCCAGCGCGGCGCGGGCCTGCTCGGCGCGGGCCTCGGCGGCCTTGAGCGCCGCCTCCGCACGATCCATGGCCGAGCGCGCCACCAGCTTGCGCTCGAAGATGCGCCGGACACGTTTGTATTCCGCGCGGGCCTCGGCCAGTCGTGCCTCGGCCTCGGCCAGACGTGCCTCCGCCTGCCCGACGCGGGCGCGCTGCTCGCGGTCCTTCATGCGCAGCAGCACGGCGCCCTTCTCGACGTAGTCGTCGACGTCGAACAGGATTTCCTGCACCTCGCCGCCGGTCTGTGCCGTGACCGTGGCCTGGCTCACCGCTTCGACCTCGCCCTCCAGCACCGCCTCGACGGGAACAGGCACCGCCTCGACCGTCACCCAGGCCATGTCTTCCGCGGCGACTACCGCGCCGACCATCCACAGCAATCCCACTGCCAGCATGCGCCGCATCGTTGTCGAGCTCCTGCGAGAGAATGGGGACATCATGATAACAGGCAGTCGCGCCGCCGGAAGCCGCGATGCATTCGAAGCGCGCCAAAAAGCAGAAACCCGCCGGTCGGCGGGTTTCATGTCGGATCGAAAGGGCGCGGAGCCTACATCCGGAACTGCGCCATCAGACCCTGCAACTGGACGGACAGCCGCGCCAGTTCCTCGGAGGCCGAGGCGGTCTGCTGGGCGCCGGCAGCGGTCTGGTCGGACAGGTCGCGGATGCTGGCGACATTGGCATTGATCTCGGCGGCCACGGCACTCTGTTCCTCGGCCGCGCTGGCGATCTGGGTATTCATGTCGTTGATGGTGGCAATGGCGCCGGCGATCTCGCCCAGCGACTCGGCTGCCTTCTCAACCTGCTCGGAACTGGCGGTGGCCATGTTCTGCGCCTCTTCCATCACCTTCACCGCATCCACTGCACCGGCCTGCAGGCGCTCGATCAT
Organism: Thiohalobacter sp.; assembly: GCF_027000115.1. Lineage (NCBI taxonomy): Bacteria > Pseudomonadati > Pseudomonadota > Gammaproteobacteria > Thiohalobacterales > Thiohalobacteraceae > Thiohalobacter > Thiohalobacter sp. The sequence continues at coordinate 54,208 of NZ_JALTON010000039.1, forward strand.
TTCCTGGATCTCCTGGGTGGACTGCTGGGTGCGGCTGGCCAGTGTACGCACCTCGTCGGCCACTACTGCGAAACCACGGCCCTGCTCGCCGGCGCGCGCCGCCTCGATGGCCGCGTTCAGCGCCAGCAGGTTGGTCTGCTCGGCGATACCGCGGATCACGTCCAGCACCATGCCGATGTTCTCGGACTCCTGCTCCAGGCGGTGGATGACATCTGCGGCCTTCTCGACCTCGCTGACCAGGCGCTCGATGCCGGCCAGCGCCTCGGTGGACACCAGTGCGCCGGCGCGGGCATCGGAATCCGCGGCCTGGGCCGAGTGGGCCGCGCTGGCGGCGTTCTGCGCAACCTCCTGGACCGTGGCGGTCATCTCGTTCATGGCCGTGGCCACATGCTCGATCTCGGCCTGCTGCTGCTGGACGCCCTTGCTGGCCTCGTCGGTGACCGCGGACATTTCCTCCGCGGCCGAGGCGAGCTGGGTGGTGGCACCGCTGATCTCGCCGATCATCTTACGCAGGTTCTCCGCCATGCGGTTGAAACTGGTAATGATCTCGCCGATCAGGTCGTGGCTTTCCATTTCACAGTGGTGCGAGACATCGTTGCGGCTGATGGCATTGGCCACTTCCGAAATGCGACGCAGCTTCTGCAACAGGATGACGTTCACCAGCCAGTAATTGACCGCCCCCAGCGCGACGCCGGCGACCAGGCTGGCAACCACGAACCCGGTGAACATACCCTCCTTCCAGTCGACGAAGAACCGGGCGAACACGGGGAAGGAGGCGCCCATCACCAGCCCGAAGCCGACGCTGGCGATCAAGAGATTCCGCAAGATGCTGGGTTTCATGAGGTAATCCTGTCCTGCTTTCGATTCAGTCCGGCCCGACCACCCCTGAGCGCGGCCCTGCCGTTTTTTCGACGTTTCAAACTTCCCACCCGGTACCGGGGCAAGAATCGGGCCGTTCATGCCGGCCCGGCCTTCATGTTCAGAAGCGGGCGATCTCGTCGCGCAGTCGCTCCAGTTCCTCGGCGGCCTGGGACAGCCCGGCCAGCACCTCGCCGGCGCTCCGCGTCCGGGTCTCGCTGGCTTCGACGATGGCCTTGATCGACAAGACTGCGGCACTCTGCTCCTCGGCCGCGCTCGCCACCGTGGTGTTCATGCCGTCGATGGTCTGCACATAGCCGCCGATCTCTGCCAGCGAGACACAGGCGTTCTCCATCATCTCCTCGACCACGGTGACCTGGCCGGTGCCCTCGGACATGACACCGGTCGCCTCCTGCGCCTTCTGCTGCAGGGCCTCGATCATTTCCTGGATCTCCTGGGTGGACTGCTGGGTACGACTGGCCAGGGTGCGCACCTCGTCGGCCACCACCGCGAAACCACGGCCCTGCTCGCCGGCCCGCGCCGCCTCGATGGCGGCATTCAGCGCGAGCAGGTTGGTCTGCTCGGCGATGCCACGGATCACGTCCAGCACGGCTCCGATGTTCTGCGACTCGTGCGACAGCCGCTCGACCGCGCCGCTGGCCCGCTCGATATGGCCGCTCAGGCTGGTCATGGAACCCATGGCCTCGGTCATCACCACCTTGCCCTTGTCGGATTCCTGCAGTGCCTGGTGGGTGGACTCGGCAGCCGAGGCGGCATTGTTGGCGATCTCCTCGACCGCGGCCGCCAGCTCATCGACGGCGATGGAGGCCTCGCGCTGGCCCTCGTCGGCGGCGGCACATTCGGAAACGGTGGCGGCAATCGCGGAAACCTGATCGGCCACAGCGCCCAGCGCCCCGGCGAAGGCATGGAAGCTGTCGCTGCGTTCGGCAACGCTGGCCGACAGCGCGCCGAAGGCAGCGGCGACATTCTCCGGAACGCCGTCACCACCGGCGTCGAGGCGGGCCGAGGTATCGCCGCCGGCAAGCTGCTCCAGCCGCCCGCTTAGCGCCTGCATGGCCCGCTGGCCAGCCGCAGCAGCCAGCAGGGCGGGGACGCCAGCCAGGGCGCCGACCATGAGCATCAGACCGCCGGGCGCGTCGTCGAACCAGCCGAAACCAAGCCAGCCGGCCAGTCCAGCCAGTACCAGAATCAGGACCGGAGCGGCCAGCAGGGGGGTCTTTATCTTTCGAAACAGGACTTTCGGGGTGTGCATATGGACATTCTCCGAAGCTGTGGCAGACCGGTCTTCCTCCGGGGGTGCCGCCCGCCGTTGCGTTCCTCACACCCCATAGCGACTGCCGACGGCAAAACTGTAGCCCGCACAGCATCAGGGCCGACACAAAAAACCCCGGTAGTGCCGGGGTCGAGGATCGCGGGCGGGGTCGGGAAAACCAAACTGCCCCCGCCCGGGGCCGACAGAAGCAGCGTGTTCCACTGCTGCGCCCCTGGTGCAATATGCGGGCTAGCCCGCATATTGCACCAGGGGCTGCGGATGATGGCGGATTTGCAGCCGGGCTCGGGGGATGCTGGAGCGAAAGCCGTAGCCGTCGCTACGGCTTGAGTGAAGCACCCCCGAGGCCGAGCGAAAATCCGCCAGGGCCGCAGCAGGAAGCGGGCGGGCACAAATCGTACTCCGGACCATGGGCAAAAAATCCGGTTCATTACGTACCAGGACAACAAGTTGGCTCCCGCCCGCTTCCGACCTGGTGCAATATGCGGGCTAGGGTTCGCCGCCTACCGCCAGGGTCAGCACCTTGCGGACCGCCTCGGGACTGGGCATCAGGTTCATGAAGCTGTTCTTGCCCATCATCTTGAGATCGGGACGGCTGACTGCCATGCGGAAACGCATGTGCAGGGCCACCACCTTGTCGCCGTCGACCATGACTTCATAGGGCAGGTAGGGCGTCACCTTCAGTTCCTCGAAGTCCACCACCCCCATGATCCACTGATCGTCGGCATACTTGTCGCCGCCTTCCGGCATCCGGCGCCGCACGCCGAAGACAGTCTGTTCCGTGCCGGGAATGTCGATACGGTAGATCTTGCTGACACCCACTTCGTTGTTGGCCAGATGCTTCTCCACCTGGGCCACCGCTTCCCGGTAACTGCCGTACTTGGCCAGTTCATAGGGGTCGTCGAAGTATTCCATGCCGAAGGTATAGTGATACTTCTTGAGCTTGCGCGCGGTCAGCCCCCGCTTCGAGCCGTAGGTCTCGATGTTGCCCAGGGCCTTGGCCAGCGCGTCCGCAGTGTTCGACAGGTCGCTCTTGAGCCGGTAGGCCAGCGCCATGTAACGGGGGTTGTAGTAGGCCACCTGGATCTCGTCACCCACCTGCGTGACCGCAGCCCGCTGGGGTGCGGCGAACCCGCCCATCGGCGAACGGGCGGCGACCTTCTTGAGGGCATCGCTGGTGAAAACGATGATCCGCGCATCGTCGACGTGGGCATTGTCGTCGTAGGGATCGAACTCGGCGACGATCTCGAAACCGGCGCCTTCCAGGTTTTCCTTCACTTCCTGGACCTTTTCGTCAAAGTCGGCCGTGCCCCGCCAGGCCAGCACAAAGGGCTTGTAGCGTTCCGCCGCCTGCACCGCGCCGGCCATGGGCAGCAGCAAGGCCACGGAGGCCAGCATCGCCAGAATCCATTTCAAGGTCTTGTTCATTCCAGATTTCCTCCTCATCCCAACAGGGCTGTCCGTGATACGTGTCTCGATCGCTTTCGGCATTCCGAAGCAGAATCTGTAGCCTACCGACAGAAAAACGGGGATCACCCGCCAAGGATGACCCCCGTTCGTTCCATCACTCATGCATGGGTGCGCAACCCTGGCGTCAGAACTTCCAGGCGTAGCTCAGCTCCAGTGCATTCTGGTCCATGCCGATGGATGCGTCATAGCCGAATCCCGCGAACCCACCAGATGTGGCCGTAAAGGCATGCGACTGATCCTCGCGGAAGGCATGCATGTAGGTCACGCTCAGCTCGTTGTAGGCACTGGGCGAATAGGTGAAGCCCAGGGTCAGGTGACGCTTGACCACGCCGGGCGCCAGAATGTTGAACAGGTTCTGATCACTGTCAATGGGGTTGCCGCCGACATTCAGGCCACCGCGAAAGGTCCACTGGTTGTTGTACTGATAGTCGACACCCAGCTTGACCACGGTGATGTCGTCCCAGCCAAAGCCCCAGCCGTCATTACCTCCAAGCGCACCGGCACCACTATAGTTGGCGCCAGTCCCAAGCACAGAGGCCAACGCACCAAAGAATTGATCCGCGGTCGGACCGTCATTGGCGATAGACGCTACGCCGCTGTACAGGATGCGCTGTACATCCAGGGCAACCGTGGTCTTGGGATTGACCTGGATGGCAAGGCCTACGCCAAACTGGGCGGGAATATCGAAATCACCCTGCTCGGCGAACAACCCCCTGTACTGATCGAACTCTTGCATGTAGATCTTGGAGGAGGCCTGGGCACCTAGGGTAATGTTGTTGGAGATCTTGCCTGTCCAGCCAACACGGATACCAGCGCCCCAGGCTTCATCGTCGCCCTGATTGGTCACATTGGCGCCGTCGGTGGACAGCCCCTTGAACAAGCCGAGGCCGTAGGCACGAAACCGCTGATGACCAATCAGCAGCGAGGCGCCGACGGTGTGGTTCTGATTCAACTGCGTAGCCACGGTGGGCGCTATGATGACCTGGGCTAGATTGACACCCAGCGTGGAGTACGGCTGGGCATCGGGATCGGCCGCCAGTCCCGCGGCAACAGCAGGCGCGATACCCCCGATCATGCCAGCAAAGGCCGGGATCGCGGGCCCCATCGCATTGGTGTAGATGTTGGAATTGTAACGGGTGTTCATGCCCCCGTTGGCTGCAATGCTCAAGCCCACGGTCATGTTGCCCATATTGAACGCAAATCCCGCATGTGGAATGGCAAACACCGTGGCAGCACTATCGACCTTGCCCGTGTCGGCGCCCCCCATGCGCGTGGCGTCAAGGCGCGCATCACGCAGCGGGCTGAACAGCTCCACACCCACGTCCATGCGATTGCCGACCTGGGCAATGCCCGCCGGGTTGATGGCGGATGCCATGGCATCCTGGGAGAAAGCAATGCCGGCACCAGCCATCCCCCGGTTCTTGGTGCCATAACCGATCTTGAAGTAGCCGTTGGTGGCGTGGACTGCGGGTGCAGCAAGCACTGCGGCGACCGCTGCGGCAACCACAGAACCTTTGAAGGTCACGTTCATGGGTGTATCCCTCCTGGCAGAGACCTGTGACAAATTCGTTGTTTTTACGCGACAACCCGTCGTGGCGCTCGCAACAGCATGGCGACCCCTTGACGGATTGTCAAATCCCTGCGAAACAAGCAAACTCTGTGCCGTTTTTTTTGAACCCGGCCATCCGTTGTACCAACACAACAGATCTCGGGATAAAGACCGCCACCATCCCATTTTGTGATTCAATTGCGGCTGGCTTCGGCCACAACAACGCAGTTCAATCGCGAGGAGCATAGAATGCAGCACAGCACCCACTGGAAGATCGCCGCCGTCACTGCCGGCGCATTGACATTGGCGGGGACCGCGCAGGGCGCAGGATTCGCCATCATCGAACAGGGCGTCAGCGGTCTGGGCAACGCCTACGCGGGCGCCGCCGCCAGTGCCGAGGATGCCACCACGGTATTCTTCAACCCCGCCGGCATGACCCGACTGTCGGGCGCGCGGCTTACCCTTGCCGGACACATCATCCGTCCCTCGGCGAAGTTCTCCGACAGCGGGACCACCGATGCGCTCGGCAACCCGATCGCCAGCGGCGGCAACGGCGGCGATGCCGGCGGCGTGGCGCTGGTGCCCAATGCCTACTACACCCGTCCGCTCGACAACGACACGATCCTGGGCATCGGCATCAACGCTCCCTTCGGACTCACGACCGAGTATGACGATAACTGGGTCGGCCGCTACCAGGCCATCAAGTCCGAACTCAAGACCGTCAACATCAATCCGAGTCTGGCCTGGAAGGCCAGCGATCGCTGGTCACTGGGCGCCGGCATCAATATCCAGTATATCGAAGCGGAGCTGAGCAATGCACTGGACACCGGATCGATCTGTTACGGCCTCGCCGGCCCGGCCACCTGTGGGCTGTTCGGCCTCGCGCCCCAGCAGGCCGACGGCAAGGCCACGATCGAAGGCGACGACTGGAGCTTCGGTTTCAACCTCGGCGCCCTCTACGAATTCGATGTGGACAGCCGGATCGGTATCGCCTACCGCTCCAGAATCAGCCATACCCTCAAGGGTAATGCCGACTTCACCATTCCTGCTGCGTTCCAGAACTTTCTCACGGCGGCCAGCAGCACGGCCTTCTCCGACACCGGGGCAAGCGCCAGTGTCTCCCTGCCCGAGACCCTCTCCGTCAGTGCTTATCACGCGCTCGACGAGCGCTGGGCCATCCTGGCCGACGTGACCTGGACGCGCTGGAGCCGATTCAAGGAACTGCGGGTCCGCTTCGATTCCGGTCAGCCCGACAGCGTCACCGACGAGCACTGGGAGAATGCCTTGCGTTACTCGCTCGGGATGAACTACCGCTACAATGACCGGTGGCTGCTGCGGGCCGGCGTGGCCTTCGACGAGGAACCGATCCCCGATGCCGCGCACCGCACGCCGCGCATCCCCGGCAACGACCGCCGCTGGCTTGCGCTCGGGGCCAGCTACCGCGGCTCGGCCCGCATGAGCTTGGACGTCGGCTATGCCCACCTGTTCGTCAGGGACACGCCGATCGCCCATGCCAGCAGCTCCGCGGGGAGCATCATCGGCAACTACGACAACAGCGTGGACATCCTCAGCGTCCAGATGAACTGGACATTCTGACAGTCGTTCCGTCCGCTGCCGCCCTGGTGCAATATGCGGGTTAAGGCCCCGGCAGATGCCGGGGCCTTGCTGTTTTCGTGCACTCCGTGGCGTTCTGTCTGTCACCACATTGCGCGACACACAAAAAACGGCCCGGGTACACCCGGGCCGTTTTCTCAAAGGCTGGCGAACGCCCAGCGTCCGCCGATCAGGAATACTCCGTGATCAGGCCTTCTTGATCAGGAAGTGGAACTTGCCACCCTCTTCCTTGGACTCCAGCAGCGCGTTGCCGGTCTGCTTGGCAAAGGCCTCGAAGTCCTTCACCGAGCCGGGATCGGTCGCGATGATGTGCAGCACCTTGCCACTGCCCAGACCCGCCAGGGCCTTCTTCGCGCGCAGGATCGGCAGCGGGCAGTTCAGGCCGGATGCGTCCAGTTCTTCGTCCCAATTCGCCATAAGGAGTACTCCTCTGTTTTTCGTTTCGATCGTAAAAACCGGCCAGTGGAAATCGGAATTCGGTTGGCCACCCTTGTGAAAGAAGTGCGTTTATAAGGGAAGTGCCTCGCAAACGCAAGTCCGGGGAATGCCGGCAGAAGTTGCCGCTCCTCGAAGCGCTCAGGCGATCGCCGGGTCGGCCGCCGGCGCCACCACCGGCAGCCCGGCGCGCGCCCAGTCGATGATTCCACCACGCAGGTTGATGATACGCTCGGGAGCGGCGCCGCGGCTGATCAGATACATGCAGGCCTGGGCCGAGCGGGCGCCGCTGCGGCAATAGAGCACGGTGGGCCGGTCACTGGCGATCAGATCCTGCTCCCGCAATGGAATCAGGTGCATCGGCAGGGGCTCGCCACCGGGAATCATGCCTTGGGCCATTTCCTGGGGCGAGCGGATGTCGAGCAGGCGCAGCCCGTCGGAATCTTCCTCCAATCTGCGTGCCAGGGTGTTTGCGTCGATCTCCGTCATGCCGAACATGGTCAGGTCCTCGTCCCGGAATATTAGCATTTCATAATATATGAGCACATCGGTCGGTTTCAAGCGCCCCCACCGGCGGCGGCGCGGCCGCACGCCTTTGCGGCCGCGGGCTGGCCGCGGAACCGTGCTTGCCGTATGGTGGTCGCAGTAGCCATGACCCACCGCTCCCGAGTTGTGCCCGCAGCCCTCCGCCGCACCCTCCCCGCCCTGCTGATCGGACTGGCCAGCGCCTGCCCGGTACCGGCCGCAGCCGACCCGCTGGCCCTGCCGGACATGGGCGACCCCTCCGGTCAGACCCTGTCGCCCGCCACGGAATCCGCGCTGGGCGAGGCCTTCATGCAGCAGCTGCTGGCGACGACCGAGCTGGTGGAGGACCCGGAACTCGACCGCTACATTGCCGAACTGGGCGCCCGGCTGGTCGCCGCCAGCGACGCGCCGGACCGGGCCTTCCACTTCTTCCTGGTCCGCGACCCCAGCATCAATGCGTTCGCGGCCCCCGGCGGCCACATCGGCCTCCATACCGGCCTGTTGCTGGCCGCGCGGAGCGAGAGCGAACTCGCGGCGGTGCTGGCCCACGAAATCGCCCATGTCACCCAGCGTCATCTGGCCCGGGCCTACGACAGCGCCAGCCGCATGAGCCTGCCCACTGCCGCGGCCATCCTCGCCGCCATCCTCATCGGCACCCAGAACAGCGAGGCCGGCCAGGCCGCACTCATGACCGTGCAGGCCGGCAACATTCAAAAGCAGATCGATTTCACCCGCGGCAACGAACGCGAGGCAGACCGCATCGGCATGCAAATGCTGGCCCGCACCGGCTTCGATCCGCTGGGCATGCCCGCCTTCTTCGAACGTCTGCAGGCCCAGACCCGCTATTATGGTGACCGGATCCCGCCCTTCCTCAGCACCCATCCCGTCACCCGCGACCGCATCGCCGATGCCCAGGCGCGAGCCGACCAGCTCCGCCCTGCGCGGCCGCGTGACGAACTCGACTTTCACCTGATGCGGATGCGCCTGCGCGTGCTGGAAAGCCGCGACCCGGCCCGGCTGCATGCCGAACTGGCGGCCGGCGAGACCGGACTGCCGGAGACCGCCCGAAGCTACGGACTGGCCCTGGCCGAGCTGCGCAACGGCGCCCCCGAGCGCGCGCAGAGTCGACTGGCGGCCCTGCACCGCGCCGACCCGGACCGACTCAGCTACCGCCTCGCGCTGGCCAAGGCGCTGGACCGCGCCGGCCGTCGCGACGCCGCGCTGCGCCTGTACCGTGATACCCTCGCGCTCTACCCGGGAAACCTGATCGTCGCCCGGCAGCTGGCGCGCACATTGCTCGACGGCGGACAGCCCCGTGCCGCCCATGATCTCCTCGACCCGCTCCTGCGCCAGAATTCCAGCGCGCCCGCATCGGCCTATGCATTGCTCGGCCGCGCCGCCCGCGCCATCGGCCGCAGCGCCGATGCGCACGAGGCCATGGCCGAATACCATGCGCGAAAGGGCCAGCTGCACGCCGCCATCGAACAACTGAAGCTGGCCCTGGAGGCAGAAGACGCGGACTTCTACCAGCGCGCACGGCTGGAAGCACGGCTGGCCGCGCTGGAGCGCCAGGCGCTGGCTCGAAAAAACGCGCTCAAGGGGGAATAAACGCGCGCATCCTGCCGTCAAACGGCTAGAGTGCATCTGGATCGGGATGCACGGCATGGGCGTGAAATGCCGGAAGTCCGTCACATTGCACCCCGGAAGGCCAAAGGCCCACAAAGAACCGTACAACCGGTAAAAGGTGTCGAGGCGTCGCGGCTTTGACTCGCGCAGAGAGCGGGACTATATTCGATCCACTAATGCCCGGACCATACACAACGCTGACCCGAAACGGGCCGGGGCTCGTTCCCCGAAGCAGGCGCCCACGGTTCACAATCGCTTTTTCCATCCACTGAGGAGGCACCGATGCGGCTACGTTCAAGCATCATTTCGACTGCAGCTTCCATGGCCATCGCGCTGGGAAGCCTCGCCCTTGCCCCCGCTTCGAACGCGGTGGCTGCCGAAGCCGGCAACTCCGTGATCGAGCAGGGCAAGGAGATTGCCTTCAATCGCAAGAAAGGCAATTGCCTTGCCTGCCACCAGATTGAAGGCGGCAGCCTGCCTGGCAACATCGGTCCGCCGTTGGTCGCCATGAAGGCCCGTTTCCCCGACAAGGCCAAGCTGCGCGCGCAGATCTGGGACGCGACTCGCAACAACCCGAACTCGATCATGCCGCCGTTCGGCCGGCACAAGATCCTGTCCGAGGACGAGATCGACAAGATCGTGGAATTCATCTACACGCTCTGAACCCCTTGCGTGATTCTTAGGAGATATCGAAGTGACGAGCATCAAACGCAGAACACTCCTGAAGGGCACCCTTGCCGCTGGCGCCGTGGGCATGGCCGTTGGCACCGGGCTGCTGACTCCCCGCACCGTGCTGGCCGCCTGGCCCAAGGACGCCTTCGACGCCAAGTCGGTGGATGCGGCACTGAACGCCCTGTTTGGCAACAGCACCCTGGAAGGCAGTGACAAGATCAAGATCAAGGCCCCGGACATCGCCGAGAACGGCGCCGTGGTCCCGGTCTCGGTCGACGCCGGCATCGACGGCGTGGAGGCCATCAGCATTCTCGCCGAGAAGAATGCCCAGCCCCTCACCTCCACCTATCAGCTCGGTCCGGGCGCGGAAGGCTACGTTGCCACCCGCATCAAGATGGGCAAGACCTCCAGCGTCATCGCGGTGGTCAAGGCCGGCGGCAAGCTCTACAGCACCGGCAAGGAAGTGAAGGTCACCATCGGCGGCTGCGGCGGCTGATCGCCCCTTCCGACGCTAGAGATCAGATTTACAGAGGAATCGAACATGGCGAATACAATCAAGGTTCGCGCAAAGCTGTCTGGCGACACCACGACGGTCAAGGCGCTCATCAGCCACCCCATGGAAACCGGTCAGCGCAAGAACAAGAAGACCGGCAAGCTCATCCCCGCCCATTTCATCCAGGAAGTGGTCTGCGAGCACAACGGCAAGGCCGTGCTGACCGCAGAGTGGGGTCCGGCGATTTCCAAGAATCCCTATCTGTCGTTCCGCTTCAAGGGCGCCGCCAAGGGGGACACCCTCAAGCTGCGCTGGGTCGACAACAAGGGCGAAAGCGACGCCATCGAAACCAAAGTCAGCTGAGGCGACGGCGGCCCGCGTGCCTGCGCGGGCCCGAGCCAAGTCCAAAGGAGGCAAACTTTATGAAGAAGCTCCTGAGCATCGTCGCGGTGCTGGGTATCGTGGCAGCCGCGCCGCAGCCAGCCAGCGCCACCCCGGAACAGGACCTCAAGGAATTCCGCGAATACTTCAAGAAACGGTTCCCCAACGTGCCGTTCGAGGACTATGTGAACGGCGTGTATGCCGTCGACACTGCCTCGCGGGCCCAGTGGGAGTCGATCGAGGATTTCCCGCCCTATGAAATCAACATCGACAACGGCAAGAAGCTGTTCAACACGCCTTTCAAGAATGGCAAGACCTATGCCAGTTGCTTCCCCAATGAGGGCATCGGCATCCGCCAGAACTATCCCTACTTCGACAAGGCCAGCGGCAAGGTGGTGACGCTGGAAAGCGCCATCAACGACTGCCGGGTCAAGAATGGCGAGAAACCCCTGAAGTGGAAGAAGGGTGCGATCGCGGACATCTCCGCCTACATGGCCTACACCTCGCGCGGCAACAAGATGAATATCGTGGTGCCGAACGACCCGCGGGCCATCGAGGCCTACGAGCGCGGCAAGCACCATTTCTACGCCAAGCGGGGCCAGCTCAACATGGCCTGTGCGGACTGCCACGTGTACAACGCCGGCAACCGTATCCGCGCTGACATCCTGAGCCCGGCCCTCGGTCATGTCACCCACTTCCCGGTCTACCGCTCCAAGTGGGGCGAGCTGGGGACGCTGCATCGCCGCTACGGTGGCTGCAACAAGCAGGTGCGCTCCAAGCCGTTCAAGGCCCAGAGCGACGAATACCGGGCTCTGGAGTACTTCCACTCCTACATGAGCAACGGGCTCGAGGTGAACGGACCCGGCGCACGCAAGTAAGCCCCGGGCACGAACGACGAACCCGGTCTGGTCCCCCAGGCCGGGTTCGTTTCTTTCCAGGCCATGGAATAGGCACCCCCTCATGATCGTCTCTCTTCCAGCGGCCCGCCGAACCGGCTCGGCCCGACGGCCCGGTGGCAGCCGGACAGCCCAGCACAACGAATTGATTCCTGGAGGTCTTTCCCCATGACGATATCGCGCCGAGAATTCCTGCAGATGCTTGCGGTGGCCAGCGTCTCCGGCATCCATCTCGCTGGCTGCGAATCCGGCTCGGATACCCAGAAGCAACCCGCAGGCATCAAGCCCAACAAGGCGCCGAGCAATCTCTACGAGGTCCCTGCCTTCGGCAATGTGTCGCTGATGCACTATACGGACTGCCACGCCCAGCTGCTGCCGGTATACTTCCGCGAGCCGAACATCAACCTGGGCATCGGCGACATGCGCGGCAGGCCCCCGCATCTGGTCGGCGAGGCCTTCCTCAAGCACTTCGGCATTGCCCCCGGGACCCCGCAGGCGCACGCCTTCACCTACCTGAACTTCGTCGAGGCGGCCCGCCGTTTCGGCAAGGTGGGCGGCTTCGCCCATCTCAAGACCCTGGTGGACAAGATCCGCGACCAGCGCCCCGGCTCGCTGCTGCTGGACGGCGGCGACACCTGGCAGGGCTCCGCCACCTCCCTGTGGACCAACGCCCAGGACATGGTCGATGCCCAGTTGCTGCTTGGCGTGGACGTCATGACGCCCCACTGGGAGATGACCTTCGGTGCCGACCGCGTCCGCGAGATCGTCGAAAAGGACTTCGCCGGCAAGATCGCCTTCGTGGCCCAGAACATTGTCGACAACGACTGGGGCGAGGGCGTGTTCGACCCCTATGTGATCCGCGAGATCAACGGCGTGCCCACCGCCATCATTGGCCAGGCCTTCCCCTACACCCCCATCGCGAACCCGCGTTACATGGTGCCCGACTGGAGCTTCGGCATCCGTGACGAGCGCATGCAGGAAATGGTCGACAAGGCCCGTGGCGAAGGCGCCCAGGTGGTGATCGTGCTGTCGCACAATGGCATGGACGTGGACATCAAGATGGCCAGCCGCGTCACCGGTATCGACGCCATCATGGGTGGACACACCCATGACGCCATTCCACGGCCCACCATCGTCGAAAACACCGGCGGCAAGACCCTGGTCACCAATGCCGGCTCCAACGGCAAGTTCCTGGCCGTACTCGACCTGGATGTGAAGAACGGCAAGGTGCGGGACTTCCGCTACCACCTGCTGCCGGTCTTTGCCAACATGCTCAAGCCCGACCCCGAGATGAGCGCCTACATCGAGAAGGTGCGCGCGCCCTACAAGGACAAGCTGGAAGAACAGTTGGCGGTAACCGACTCCCTGCTCTATCGCCGCGGCAACTTCAACGGCACCTTCGACCAGCTCATCTGTGACGCCCTGATGGAAGAGATGGGCGCCCAGATTGCCTTCTCGCCAGGCTTCCGCTGGGGTGTCAGCCTGCTGCCGGGCTCGCCCATCACCTTCGACGACCTGATGACCCAGACGGCCATTACCTACCCGACGGCGACCCTCAACAACATGACCGGCGCCCGCATCAAGGAAATCCTCGAGGACGTGGCCGACAACCTGTTCAACAAGGACCCCTACTACCAGCAGGGCGGCGACATGGTGCGCGTGGGCGGCCTGAAATACGCGATCGACCCGACTGCCGACATCGGCCACCGCATTACCGCCATGGAGCTGGATGGCGAACCCCTGGATGCGAACAAGGAATATGCGGTGGCCGGCTGGGCCAGCGTCGCTCAACCGCTGGAGGGTCGCCCCATCTGGGACGTGGTCGCGACCTGGCTGCGCGACCGGAAAACGGTGACGGTCAACAACCTCAACGTACCGAAGATCCAGGGCGTGGACGGCAATCCCGGCCTCGCCCTGCTCTGAGTGCAAGGCACCACGGCAACAAAAAAGGCCGGGATGTCCCGGCCTTTTTTGTTGCCCGAACCGTCTTTCGGCCCGGCCGCTTCCGCCCTGGTGCAATATGCGGGCTAGCCCGCCTGCGCCGGCGACCGGCGCGGGCCGCGCCCGAACCAGAGATACAGGCCGAGCGCGATCAGCACCAGCTGGGCGCCGAGCGCCTGCAGATTGGGATAGATCCCCAGCCAGTCGATACGGATGAAGGCCACGGGATTGACCGGAATCATCCCGGCCTCCTGCAGCGCGGCCACGCCCTTGCCGGCAAAGATCACCGCCAGCATGAACATGAGCGCGCCCGAGGCCACGAAGAACTGCCGCAGCGGCAGCCGTACGCTATAGCGAATGACCAGCCAGGCGACCACCACCAGCACGCCGACACCGGCCGCGAAGCCGCTCACGGCCCCGCCGCGCCCCCCTTCCCCGAGCTGGGTCCAGAGCGCCTGGTAGAAAAGGATGGTCTCGAATACCTCGCGATAGACAGCAATGAAGGCCAGGCCAGCCAGTCCCCAGAGCGTGCCGCTGTCCAGCGCACGACTCACGGCGCGCTCGATGAACTGCTTCCATTTCAGCGCGCTGGACTTGTCATGCATCCAGAAACCCACGTAGAAGAGGACCAGCGCCGCGACCAGCGCCGCCACGCCTTCGGTGAGTTCGCGACTGCCGCCGGAGATGTCGATCAGGGTCACGGAGGCCAGCCAGGTCAGGAACCCGGCGGCCAGGGCGCCCAGCCAGCCGGCATGGATGTAGGGCAGCGCGTCGCGCCGGCCGGTCTTGACGAGAAAGGCCACCAGCGCCGCCACCACCAGCAGCGCCTCGAGCCCCTCGCGCACCAGGATGAAGAAGGCACCGGAAAACGCACTGGCCGTCGACAGCCCGCCGACGCCCAGCGCGTCTTCCACCCGGTCCAGGTCAGCAAGGATGGCCTCCACGCTGGCGGACAGGACCCGCGGCTCGGGCCGGGTGCGCAGCAGATTGCGCAGCTCGAGCATTTTCTGTTCCACCTTCAGGCGCAGCTCGGGATTCACGGCATTCAGTGCCTGTTCGACCAGCTCGAAGCCCTCCAGATAGGCCTCGATGGCCAGCCTGCGGGCCGCCTTCTGGTCGCCGGCCGCGTAGGCCACGAGCATCTGCTGCAGGCGGCCCCGCGCCACGTCGAGCGGCGCATCGCCGCCGTAGACCCTTTCCGGATGGCTACGCAGGTAAGCCACCATGGCGGCCGCCTCGGCACCGAAACGTCCCTCGGCCTCGGCCGGCGTCATGGCCGTCAGCACGCGCGAATCGAGAACCGGTGAATCCGGATTGCGGGCCAGCGCCTCGGCACCATTGGCCTTCAGTTCGGTACTGGGTGCGAGCTGGCCCACGTAGAAGGCCAGGGCCCAGCGGTCCCGGTCGGACAGCTCGGTATAACCGCGCATCCCGGTATCGGCCACCCCCTGGCTGATGGTGCTGTAGAGGCCATGGAGCGTGCGCTGACGATAGCGCGCGTAGTCGGTGAAATCGGTGGGGGCAGGCTCGAGCGTGGCGGCCAGTGGCCCGTCACCCCGACCCTCGACACCATGGCAGGCGACGCAGTGTTCGGCAAACAACGCCCTTCCCCGGGCCAGATCGGGCACTCCGCGTGGCCGGATGGCCACGTCGAAGGCCTCGATCATCTGCTCGCGAATGCGTCCCGCAAGGGCCTGGATCTCATCTGCTGGCGCCCGCGCCTCGATGCGCGCGGCCAGCTCGCCGGCCAGTTGCAGCAGCGCGTCGCGCGCCTCGCCCGGCGGCAGCGCCGCGAGCTGTTCGAGAATGGCGCCGGCGAAGTCCTGCATCTCGGCGTACTCGTCCGGGTTGGCGATGTTGCCGCTCGCGTCCACCGCGCCACCATAGTCCACGGCGACGTAGTCGACCATCTGCAGCGTCTGCTCGATACCGGCCGCGGCCAGCCCCGGCAACCACAGACACATCGCCAGCAACACCCGCTTCCACATCACGCCAACCTCATGCCTGTTTACCCAGATTTCAAATGATAATGATTCGCGTTAATTTTAGCAAGCCTCCCGGGGGAACCCTTTGCGCGTCGGAACCGATCGCAAACCCGCCCCGGACCGCAATCCTCACAGGACAGGGCCGGCACGGATCCGGACCCGCCGGACCATGGGCAACAAACCCGGTTCATTGCCCGCCAACTCAGCTAGTTGCCTGCCGCCCGCTTCCGCCCGGGTGCAATAGGCAGGCCTGGGACAGGCGGCCGCGAGCCACGGCGATACCGGGGCCGTTCCGCGGGACAGATGCCGGTTTATGAGACAGGGGTTGGGAAAGTGCGCTGCAAGCGCTTGATTTTGGTGGGCCGTGAAGGACTCGAACCTTCGACCAGCCGGTTAAAAGCCGGATGCTCTACCAACTGAGCTAACGGCCCCTGTCGTGAAGCGGGGTATGTTACCAAGGCGCGTGGGGAAATGGCCAGCACGGCCCGCCCGGAAGAAACACGGGCCGTGCGGGACCCTGGACTACATGGCCTCGAGCTTGCGCAGGCCGCCGGGCAACAGCCGCAGGTCGACCAGCGCGGTGACCAGCGCCTTGAAGAAGGTGGCCTCGGTGTCGTAGAGCATCTTGTAGTACTGAATCTTCATGGTCAGGGCCGCGCCGAGCACGATGGCCCCGAAGGCAAGGAAGGAACCGACCGCCAGCGTGGAAACGCCGGTCACACCCTGGCCGATGGTGCAACCCAGCCCCAGCACACCGCCGAAACCCATGAGAACGGCACCGATGGCGTGATTGAGAAAGTCCCTCCAGGAAGCAAACCACTCGAAGCGGAAGCTGCGGGTGATCAGCGACCAGGCCAACGAGCCCAGCACCACCCCGAACACGGCCATCACCCCGAAGGTGAGGTAGCCGGAACCGAACCTGGCGGCCACGTAGCCCAGCATCTGCCCCATGGGGTTGATGAAGGTATAGGACTGCGGCGCCAGCGGGCGGCTGTCGGCCGGCTTGCCTTCGGGCGAATCGGCAAGGAAATCCCACTGCTGGACGAATTCGCGCAGGGAATACTGCTCACCGTCGACGTCGATGAAGATGACACTGGAGACATACCAGGCACCGACCACGCCCAGACCGATGGTCAGGCCACCGAGGATGTTATCGAAACGCCCTCGGAACTCCTCGGCACGAAACACGAACGCCAGCAGCAGCGCACCCAGGGCGAGGCCGATCCAGAGTCGCAGACTGACGGCATTCTCCGCATCGATGATGGATCCCAGATCCTGGGGCGTGCTCAGGCCGACCGCCAGCGGGCGGATCCAGTCGTAGAAGAGCACGGACATCAGCGTTGCATCGGTCCCCGGGAAGGGATTGACCATGAAGTAGGCGATCACCGCGATGATGGCAAACACCACCAGAGACTTCATGTTGCCGCCGCCGATACGCACCAGGGTCTTGTTGCCGCAGCCCGATGCCAGGGTCATGCCGATGCCGAACATCAAGCCACCGAGCAGGTTCTCGGCCCAGATGAGCTGGGAGGCCCGGTAGGGCGGAAAGGCATCAGAGGCGTTGACCAGACCCCGGCTCTCCAGAACCACCACGCCGATCATCGCCACGGCAATGGCGAACAGCCAGGCCCGCATGCGGCCAGTGTCGCCCATGTTGACCATGTCCGAAACCGCGCCCATGGTGCAGAAGTTGGTCTTGTTGACCAGTGCCCCCATCACGAAGGCGATGCCGAAGGCGGACCACAGCAGGGTCTGCCAGGCTTGCGCAAAACTCTCGAATCCCATGGGGGCTACCTCCTCGTCTTGATGAACTCGTCGATGCTCAGGCGGACTCTGCCTGATAGGCCGTCGGGTCGGGCACGCCGGCAGCAGCGAATCCGGCTGCCCGCAGCCGGCAGGAATCGCAGCGGCCACAGGCCCGACCCCGGGCATCCGCGGCATAGCAGGACAGGGTCAGGCCATAGTCAACGCCGAGCCGGACACCGGTACGGATGATCTCCGCCTTGGTCATCCGGATCAGTGGGGCATGCACGCGGATCGCGACACCCTCCACCCCGGCCCGGGTCGCCAGGTTAGCGAGACGCTCGAAGGCTTCGATATATTCCGGCCGGCAGTCGGGGTAGCCGGAGTAGTCCACGGCGTTCACGCCCACAAACAGGTCGCGCGCGCCCAGCACCTCGGCCCAGGCCAGCGCCAGGGACAGGAAAATGGTATTTCGGGCAGGCACATAAGTAACCGGAATGCCCTCGCTGGGGCCCTCGGGCACGGCAATGTCAGGGTCGGTCAGGGCCGAACCGCCAAAGGCGGCGAGATCGATGGGCAGAATGCGGTGTTCACGTACCCCCTGCGCCTCGGCCACGCGCCGGGCTGCCTCCAGCTCGGCGCGATGGCGCTGGCCATAGTCCAGGCTGAGGGCATGACAATCGAAACCCTGCTCACGGGCGATGGCCAGCGCCGTGGCCGAGTCCAGGCCGCCGGACAGCAGCACCACCGCCGGGCGGCTGTCAGCGCCCCGGCTCATCGCCCCACAGCAGCTTGTGCAGCTGCAGCTGAAAACGCACCGGCAGGCGATCCTCGATGATCCAGTCGGCCAGCTCGCGCGGCGCCAGGCCGCCGGCCACCGGCGAGAAAAGCACGGTGCAGATCCGGTCCAGTTCCCGCTCCCGCACCTGGGCGCGCGCCCACTCGTAGTCGGCGCGGTCGCAGATCACGAACTTGATCTGGTCATCGGGACTCAGATGCTCGATGTTGCAGTAGCGGTTGCGCTCGCATTCCCCCGAGGCCGGCGTCTTCAGGTCGACCACCTTGATCACCCGCGGGTCGATGCCGTTCACGTCCAGCGCGCCGCCGGTTTCCAGAGACACCCGGTGGCCGGCATCGCACAGCCGCGTCAGCAGCTCGCGGCAGCCCTTCTGGGCCAGCGGCTCGCCGCCGGTCACGGTCACGTGACGGACGCCGTATTCCGCCACCTGCGCCAGCACCTCGTCCAGGGTCATGGCTTCGCCGCCGCTGAATGCATACTCGGTATCACAGTAGCGACAGCGCAGGGGGCAGCCGGTCAGGCGCACGAACGCCGTGGGCCAGCCGACGCTGTCGGCCTCGCCCTGCAGCGAGAGAAAGATCTCGGTCACGCGGAGCCGCGCGGGCTCCCGTTCGGGATCGGCAATCCGGGGGGATGGGGCAGCCATGGCCCGATTTTACACCAGCCCATCACCCCGTCCCGCCTTTCCCGGCCAAAGAGCAGGGTTTGCGCTGCCTGTCAGACCGGGTGACTGGAAGGCAAGAGCGCCACAGCATCCACTGAATCCTCGGAAGGCATCAAGGTGCGAAGGCAGCGCGCGGTGAGAAATGCCCGTGGATACGGTGGATTCCGTGGCCATGCGGGCTTGTTGGGACCGCCAGGGCCGGAAACCGTCTCAGTGCCCCTCGCGCTTCATGCGTGCCAGCCGTTCCGCGGCCAGCCGCGCCGCGGTGGTACCCGGATGCTCGGCCACCACCTGCTGCAGGGCCTGGCGGGCCTGGTCCCAGTTGCCCTTCTCGTAGTGGATGAAGCCCATCTTGAGCCGGGCATCAGCCGTCTTGCTGCTGCCCGGGTACTGCTTCAGCACCTTCTCGAACTCTGCCAGCGCGGTATCGAACTGCCGCGTGACGTAATAGGTCTCGGCCAGCCAGTACTGCGCATTGTCGGCATAGGCACTGTCGGGATGCGCCTTGAGGAAGGCCCGGAAGGTCTCGCCCGCCTGCCGGTAGCGACCCTCGCGCAGGATATCGAGCGCGCGCTGGTAATCGGCACGTGCGGCATCGGCAGCGGCCGCCGACGGCGTGGCGGGGGGCGCGGCTGGCTGCTCGGGCGCAGACGGCATGGCGGGCGATCCCGTAGCCGGAGCGGCCGGCGCGGGCGCGGCGGCACCGGCCTCCAGCTGCTGCAGGCGACGGTCGAGATCGACATACAGATCCCGCTGCCGTGCCTTGAGCTGCTGGAGCGCATGCCCCTGCAGCTCGACCTCGCCACGCAGCGCCTGCACCTCGCGCTGCAGCTGCTCGAGCTGGGTCAGCATCTCCACCAGGCCGCGGCTGTTCAGGAGCCGTTCCAGGCGGGTGACCCGGTCTTCCAGCCGAGGCTGCGCCTGCCCCGGCAGACTGGCCAGCATCAGGCAGGCCGCTGTGATGCCAAGTACCCAGGTGCGCATGCTCAGCGCTCCGGATAGACGATCTCGACACGGCGGTTGCGTGCCCAGGCCGTCTCGTCATGGCCGGGATCGACCGGCTTCTCCTCGCCATAGCTCACCGTGCGCAGCTGCTGCGGCGAGGCGCCCTGGAACTCCAGCAGCCGGCGCACGGCCTGCGCGCGACGATCACCCAGCCCGATGTTGTACTCGCGCGAACCGCGCTCGTCGGCATGGCCCTCCAGGGTGACGGTGACTTCCGGATGCGTTGCCAGGTAACGGGCGTGGGCCTCGAGCACGGCACGATCCTCGGGGCGCACCTCGCTGCTGTCGAACTCAAAGTAGATGGTGCGCTGCGCCAGCGGACTGGCCGGATCATCCAGGGCCATGCCCGAGAACGTGTCGCCCGTGCCCAGCCCGCGGCTCTCGGCGCCACCGGCCATGCCGCTGTCCGTCCCGGCCGGCTGTCCCTGGTCCTCGACCACCGCCGGACCCTGGTCCTGGCCGCTGCGTGTACCCAGGCTGCCGCAGCCGCCGAGCAGCACCCCCAGCGCAAGGACCATCAGAAAACGCATTGTGTTGTTCATGTCTTCAGTCTCTCCTGTGAAGAAGCCGTGATCCATTCACTCACTGCGCCGCAAACGGCGACCAGGCGGGCTCACGTACGTCTCCCGACTGGAACCGCAATCGCTGCGCCACCCGCCCGTCCACGGCCGCCGCCGCCAGCACACCCCTTCCGCCCGCCTCGGTGGCGTAGAGCAGCATCCGCCCGTTGGGGGCAAAGCTGGGTGATTCGTCGAGCCGGCCATCGCTCACCACGCGCAGGATACCGCGCTCGCGATCCAGTACCGCGATGCGGTAGGCACCATCGCGGGTACGATGCACCATGGCCACCCGGCGACCGTCCGGCGAGATGTCGGGACTGGCATTGTAACCGCCTTCGAAGCTGACCCGCTGTGCCCGTCCGCCGGCAACCGGAATCTCGTAGATCTGCGGCCCGCCCCCCCGGTCGGAGGTGAACAGCAGGCTGCGTCCGTCCGGGGTCCATACCGGCTCGGTATCGATGGCCGGGTTGCGGGTGATACGGTCGAGCCGGCCATCGGCCAGATGCAGCACATAAATCTCGGGATTGCCGTCTCGCGACAGCGCCAGCGCCAGCCGCCGGCCGTCCGGTGACCAGGCCGGTGCGCCGTTGATGCCGGGGAAGGCCGCCACCCGCTGCCGCGCGCCGGTGGCCAGTGTCTGCACGTATACCGCCGCCCTGCGGTTCTCGAAGGAGACATAGGCGATGCGGCGACCGTCCGGTGACCAGGCCGGCGACATCAGCGGCTCTCGGGAACGCACGATGGTCTGCGGCGCATGCCCGTCGGCATCGGCGACCTGCAGCTCGTAGTCGCGCTGGGCACCGGCCCCGGATACGGTGACATAGGCGATGCGGGTCTGGAACACGCCCCTGACGCCGGTCAGCGCCTCGTAGATGCGGTCGGCGACATAGTGCGCGGCCTGGCGCAGCTGGCCGGCACGCGCGGGCAGGCTGTAGCCGGCGATCTGGTTGCCGCGGAACACGTCCAGCAACTGGAACTGCACCAGGAAGCGGTCGCCTTCCCGCCGCACCCGGCCGATGACCAGGTTGTTCACGCCCAGTGCGCGCCAGTCGCGGAAATTGACCGCCGCGGCCTCGCTGGGACGGGCCAGCAGATCACCGCGCGGCAGGGGCGCGAACTCGCCACTGCGCGCCAGGTCCTCCGCCACCACCGCCGCAACGTCCAGCCCGGCCGCAGGGTCCTGGGCAAAGGGCACGATGGCGATCGGCTGCGCCCCCTGCTGCCCCGAACTGATCTCTATGGTCAGTTCGGCCATTGCAGGCCGCCACATGAGCAGCACCAGCAGCAGCCAAAGAACCGGATAGCCACGGAATCCACCGCATCCACGGCAGGGACCCACCCCGAGTCGGCAAGCCGGCTTGCGGCTTCCTCCCTGCATCCGTACGACACACGCCTCACGCCTCACGCATCACTCCTTACGCCTCACCCTTCCGGCGCAAACCGGAACTTCAGGTTGCGAAACCGCTCGAACAGCCGCGCGTCTTCCGGCAGCGGCAGCGGCGCGGCCTGGTACACGGCCGCCTCCACCGAGCGGTCGAAGGCCAGGTCGCCGCTGCTGCGCACGATGCGCACGTCCAGCACCTCGCCGCCCGGGATCAACCGCACCTGCACCTCGCAGGCGAGCCCCGGCCGACTGCTGGCGGGCTGGATCCAGTTGCGCTCCACCTTGCGGCGGATGGCCTCCACATACTGGTCGATGAGCTGGCGATCGCGCTGCGCCTGCGCCTCCGCGAGCCGCGCCTGTTCCTCGGCCAGCTGTGCCCGCAACGCCGCCTCTTCCGCCTTGCGACGCGCCGCCTCCTCGGCCTTCCGTTTCGCCTCGGCCTCGGCCTTGCGGCGGGCGGCCTCTTCGGCCTTGCGTTTCGCCGCTTCTGCCTTGCGCCTTTCCTCGGCCCGCTTGCGGGCGGCCTCTTCCGCCTTGCGACGCGCCTCGATTTCGGCAAGGCGCGCCTCCTCGGCCTTGCGCTTCTCCGCCAGCGCCTTCAGCCGTTTCGCCTCCTCGGCCTTGCGTCGTTCCAGCGCCGCCTTGCGCTTCGCCGCCTCGGCCCGCTGCTTCTCCAGTGCGGCGATGCGCCGCTGCTCGGCGCGACGCTTCTGCTCGGCGGCGCGGGCGGCCTCTTCCAGCCGTCGCAGCCGCGCCGCCTCGGCCCGCGCCTTCGCTGCTTCGGCGGCCTTGAGCGCGGCCAGTTCCTCGTCCACGCGCCGGGCATCCACCGCCACGGCCTGTATCGCCTGCTCCGGCTGGGCCGGCGCCCCGGCCGGCTCGATGTTCCAGTCCAGGCTGAAGGCCAGCAGGCCCACCAGGGCCAGATGCACCAGCAGCGAGTACAGGATCGCCTGCGGATACTCGCGCAGCAGCGCCTTCATCCGCGCTCAGCCTCCTGCCGGCGGTTCGGTCACCAGCCCCACACTCGGCGCCCCGGCCTGCTGCAGCAGCACCATCGCCCGCATCACCGCGCCATAGTCGACATTGCGATCGCCGCGCACCAGCACCGGCGTCTTCGGCCGGTGTCTGAGCACGGCCGCGACCCGCGCCTGCAGGGTGGCCTCGTCGACCGGCCGGTCGGGCTGCTCGCCGACATTCAGGTACAGCCGGCCCTGGGCGTCCACCGTCACCTGCAGCGGCTCGGGGGTCTCGGCCGGCAGCGGATCGGCCGCGGCGCCGGGCAGCTCCACCTGCACGCCCTGGGTGAGCAGCGGCGCGGTGACCATGAAGATCACCAGCATGACCAGCATCACGTCGATATAGGGGACGACGTTGATCTCGGCCATGGGCCTGCGCTTGCGGCGGTTGCGGGCCATGGCGCTCAGCCGTGCACCTGCCGGTGCAGCAGGTTGGCGAATTCCTCGACGAAGGTGTCGTAGCGGTTCACCAGCCGCTCGACATCGTTCGAGAAGCGGTTGTAGGCGACCACGGCGGGAATGGCCGCGAACAGGCCCATGGCGGTGGCGATCAGCGCCTCGGCGATGCCCGGGGCGACCATGCCCAGCGTGGCCTGGTGCACGTTGCCCAGCGAGCGGAAGGCGTTCATGATACCCCAGACAGTGCCGAACAGCCCGATGTAGGGGCTGGTGGAACCCACCGTGGCCAGGAACGAAAGGTGCTGCTCCAGCCGGTCCTCCTCGCGCGCCAGCGCCACGCGCATGGCACGCTGGCTGCCCTCCAGTACCGCGGCGGACTCGGCGCGTGGCTGCGTGCGCAGGCGGGTGAATTCGTGGAAACCGGCCTCGAAGATATCCTCCATGCCGTCGGCCGCCTCGCCCTTCTCAGTGATCTCCCGGTACAGGGCGCTCAGCTCGCCCCCGGACCAGAAGCGCCGCTCGAAGGCGTCCGCCTCGACCCGGGCACGTCCCAGCACCTTCCATTTGTGGAAGATCATCGCCCAGGACACCAGCGACAGGCCCAGCAACAGCAGCATGACCAACTGCACCAGCGGGCTGGCGCCCAGGATCAGGTGCAGCATGGACAGGTCAGTCGACATCTACGATCTCCCCGAGTATGGCCGGCGGGATGGCCCGCGGCCGGAAGCCTTCGGCGTCCAGGCAAGCGAGTCGCACCCGGGCGGTACACAGGGGATCGGCTTCGCCGGCCCGGTACACCGCCTGGTCGAAGGCGAGACTGGCGCGCCGCTTCTCGGTCACGCGCACGCTCACCTCGAGCCGGTCGTTGAAACGCGCGGGCGACAGAAATTCCAGGCTCGCGCTTCTGACTGCGAACAGGATGCCGAGTTCCGCGCGCAGGGCGTCCTGTTCGAAGCCGAGATCGCGCAGCCATTCGGTCCGGGCCCGCTCCATGAACCGCAGGTAGTTCGCGTAATAGACGACGCCGCCACTGTCCGTGTCCTCGTAGTAGACACGCACCGGCCAGCGGAATTCGCGCACCGAGTCTTCTCCCCTGTGTGTCGATCCGGACGCGTCGTCGCGCGTCACCTTAGCGAGTGAAGGACGCGGGAAGCGTGATGCGAGTCACACCCCCTCGTCGAACAGCGGCAGCGGACGATCGCCCTCCACGCTGGCCTCCGGCGGTGTCAGCCCGAAGTGCAGATAGGCCTGACGTGTCGCCACCCGGCCGCGCGCGGTGCGCATCATGAAGCCCTGCTGGATCAGGTAGGGCTCGATCACGTCCTCGATGGTGCCGCGCTCCTCGCCGATCGCCGCCGCAATGCTGTCGATGCCCACCGGACCGCCGTCGAACTTCTCGATCAGTGCGGCCAGCAGCTTGCGGTCCATGACGTCGAAGCCGTGACTGTCGACCTTGAGCAGGTCCATCGCCTGGCAGGCAATATCGCCGTCCACGCGGCCCTGCGCCTTGATCTGTGCAAAGTCGCGCACCCGGCGCAGCAGCCGGTTGGCGATGCGCGGCGTGCCGCGGGACCGCCGGGCCAGCTCGGCGGCACCCTCGTTCGTCATCTCCAGCCCGACGATCGAGGCAGATCTTCGAATGATCGATGCAAGATCCTGGACGCTGTAGAACTCCAGCCGCTGCACGATGCCGAAGCGGTCACGCAGGGGCGAGGTCAGCAGGCCGGCGCGGGTGGTCGCCCCCACCAGGGTGAAGGGCGGCAGGTCGAGCTTGATGGAACGCGCCGCCGGTCCCTCGCCGATGATGATGTCGAGCTGGTAGTCCTCCATGGCCGGGTACAGGACCTCCTCGACCACCGGACTCAGGCGATGGATCTCGTCGACGAAGAGCACGTCGTGGGGCTCGAGGTTGGTCAGCAGCGCGGCCAGATCGCCGGGCTTCTCCAGCACCGGTCCCGAGGTGTGGCGCAGGCTGACCCCCATTTCGTTGGCAATGATGTGGGCCAGCGTGGTCTTGCCCAGCCCCGGGGGGCCGAAAATGAGGACATGGTCCAGCGCCTCGCCGCGCTCGCGGGCGGCACGGATGAAGATGTCCATCTGTTCCCGCACCTGCGGCTGACCGGCATAGTCGGCGAGCTTGCGCGGACGCAGGGCCCGGTCGATGTGGGCCTCGTCGCCGGATTCGAGGTCGGGGGAGACGATGCGGTCCTGATCCATGCGCCTACTTTACCGCTGCCTGCAATGCCAGGCGAATGATCTCCTCGGCGGAACGGTCGGCGGTCTCGACACCGCGCACCATGCGGCTGGCCTCGGGCGGCCTGTAGCCCAGCGCGATGAGGGCGCTGACCGCTTCCTCCACCGGGCTGGCCGGCGCGGCGGGCGCGGCACCGGTGGGTGGCGGCAGGCTGGCGCCGGCGGTGGTGCCGGACTGGAGGCGGTCGCGCAGTTCCACCACCAGCCGCTCGGCGGTCTTCTTGCCGATGCCCGGGATGCGGGTCAGGGCCTGGCTGTCGCCTTCCTGGACGCAGCGCACGAAGTCCTCGGCGGACATGCCGGAAAGGATGGCCAGGCCCAGTCGCGGACCGACGCCGCTGGTGCGGATGAGTTCGCGGAACAGGTTGCGATCGCCGAGGCGCGCGAAGCCGTACAGGCTGTGGGCGTCCTCGCGCACCACCAGGTGGGTGTGCAGGGTGACCTCGGCGCCGGTCTCGGGGAGATCGTAGAAGGTGGTCATGGGCGCCTCGATCTCGTAGCCCACGCCCTGCACGTCGATCAGCAGCTGCGGCGGCTGCCGGACCAGCAGGCGGCCGCGGATGCGCCCGATCACGACCGCCCTCCGGCGCGTCCGATGCGCGCCATGCTGCTGGCGGTATGGGCATGGCACAGGGCCACGGCGAGGGCATCGGCGGCATCGGCCGGGACCGGCCCGCGCAGGCCGAGCAGGGCACGGATCATGTGCTGGATCTGGGCCTTGTCGGCAGCGCCGGTCCCGACCACGGCCTGCTTGATCTCGCGGGGGCTGTATTCGCTGACCGCCAGGCCGCGGGTGACGCCGGCGCAGATGGCCGCGCCCCGGGCCTGGCCGAGCTTGAGGGCCGAGGCGGCATTGCGCGCCATGAACACGTCCTCGATGGCCAGCACCGCGGGCTGGTGGGTCTCGACCACCTCCAGCACCCGGGCGAAGATGCGCCCCAGCCGCTCCGGCAACTCGCCGGCGCCGACCGCGATCGCGCCGTGGGCGACATGGACGCTGCGCCGCCCGTCGCTGTCGATGACGCCGAAGCCGGTCACCCGGGAACCGGGGTCGATGCCGAGGATGCGGGTCATGCCGCTCATGCGGGGCATCATCTCACGCCGCGCGAAGCGGGGCGAGCCTCCCGGCCTCAGGCCATCGCCTCCAGCACCTCATCGGGGATGTCGGCGTTGGTGTAGACCTCCTGCACATCGTCGAGGTCCTCCAGCATCTCGATCAGGCGCATGACCTTCTCCGCGGTTTCGGCATCCACGGGGGCCAGCGTTCCAGCCCGCAGGGTGACCTCGGCGTTGTCGGGCTCTAGCCCCGCTCCGACCAGCGCGGTCCGGACTGACTCGAAGTCCTCCGGCGCCGTGATCACGTCGATGGAACCGTCATCGTTGACCAGCACGTCTTCGGCACCGGCCTCCAGCGCGGCCTCCATGACCGTATCCTCGTCGGTGCCGGCAGGGAAACTGATGATGCCGTTCTTGCTGAACAGGTAGGCGACCGAGCCGTCGGTCCCCAGGTTGCCGCCCATCTTGGTGAAGGCATGGCGCACCTCGGAAACGGTGCGATTGCGGTTGTCGGTCATGCAGTCGACCAGGATGGCCACGCCGCCCGGCCCGTAGCCCTCGTAGCGCACCTCCTCGTAGCTGGCCGCGTCGCCCAGCTCGCCGGCGCCGCGCTTTGCGGCCTTGTCGATGGTGTCCTTGGGCATGTTGGCGCCCAGCGCCTTGTCGACCGCCAGCCGCAGCCGCGGGTGGGCATTGGGATCGGAGGTCTTGCCCTCGCGGGCCGCCACCGTGATTTCACGAATAAGCTTGGTCCAGACCTTGGCCCGCTTCTTGTCGTTCGCGGCCTTCTTGTGCTTGATGTTCGCCCATTTGCTGTGTCCCGCCATGACTGCCTCGCGCCTGACTGCCGGTAAATTGGCGGAATTCTAGCATGGGGGTGGGAGGCGTGAGGAGTGAGGCGTAGAGGCAAGCCCGGGTGGGGCGGCGCGCACCCCGGGATTCCGGGCCGGACCGTAGGGCCCGGTCCGGCCCTGGCGCAACATGCCGGCTAGAAGCGATGGCTGTAGATGAACTGGAAGTTCCACTGCGCGTGGGTCGAGGTCACGGCCGGGATGGTGGCGCCGTTGCCGGGATTGGTTGCACTGATCCTGAGGCCGCGCTGGACCGAGACGTCGATCGACTGCAGGTCATTGAAGGCGTAACCGAAGCCGGCCGTCACGTGCTGTTCGATGATGGCCGGGAACAGGGCATTCAGGTACTGGTCGGGTACCGGATTGTCGGCGACGTTGATGCCCGCGCGCAGCGTGAGCTGGCGGTTCCAGGCATAGGCAGCGCCGAGCTGGTAGACGGTCTGGTCCTTCCAGCGCTGGTAGAGGGCGGCGTCTATGGTCTGGCCCGCGAAACCGGCGGCCAGCGGATTGGCCTGGCTGCCATCGGCGGTAAATACCATGCGGAAGGCCTGCATGGTATCGGCCCACGCGATGCGCTTGATGTCACCCACCAGCAGCAGCCGGTCGGTCGCCTGGAGGGCAGCGCCCAGACTCCAGGTCGCAGGCCACTGGAAGTCCTTGACGCTGAGCCTGCCCGTTACCGGAATGTCATAATTCTGTGAACCCGCGCCGAAATCTGCGGTAACCCCCATCCGGACAACGGCCTGATCCGTGCTCATGTCTCCGAGGCGGGTTTCCGAATGATAGGAGGCGCCGAGGGTCAGGCGGTCATTGACACGGAAGGTCGCGCCAAGCTTGCCGGCATAGCCATAGCCACGCGCCTTGCCGGAAAAGCGGCTGCCGTTACTGAAGTCGAAATAGGCAAAGTTCAGCGCACTGATGGGCGCACCCGGCCCGGCCAGTGGCTGATACATGCCCGAGAAGGCGGTCACCAGGCTGCCCGATGCCGTCCCGCCCCTGCGCGTGGTGATGAGATCGCCGAATTGCGCCTCGCTCATCGCCATGCGGAGGTCCAGTCCCGCCCAGACGAAATCCAGGCTCGCGCCGAGGGACAGGCGATCTGTTGCCTGAAAGGCGATGGGCAGGATCACCCGACCGACCGACAGCTCGGTACGATTCTCCAGCCCGTAACCCATGCTCATGAAGCTGCCATCGCCGTATTCGGTGCCCATGCCCCCCTGACCGTACAACCCCAGGCCGAGGGTCACGCCATCGCGCTTGCGCACGAATCCTGCGGCGGGCATCCAGTAGGCGGTGCCGCCGGAGTTGGCGGTCTGGCCGCCGGCGGCGGCATCGACATCGGGACCCAGAAAACCGAAGAACACGTCCAGCCGGCTGCCCTCTTCCATCAGGCCGAGGGTGGCGACGTTGTTCATCATGGCGGCGGTGCCGTTGTCATAGCCCATGGAGGCACCGCCCATCGCGGTGGCGATGGGGCCGTAGCCCTCCATGTTCATGCCGTTGGTGGCATGGGCGGAAAGGGGCAGGAGGGTGAGGAGCGCAGCGGACAGGGCCGCGCGGCGCGCGTTGATCTTCGTCATTTTTTCGTTTCTCCAGATGGCCTCTGCTCCGAGGCACGACAGCTTCCGTAACGGGACACCGCATGGCGGCCCCCCGTTGATCGGCCATCATGGCGCGGGCTTGAGAGCCCACGTGCGGTTCAGGGTTTCAGGGCATGGATCTGGCAGGCATGCACGTGGACCCGCGAGCAGTCCGCATCGGTCGACCCACGCGTAATTCCGTATCAGGGAGAGACTTCCAGCATGCGCTCGAGTGCGATGCGGGCCTGCTCGGCCTCGGCCTCGGGGACCTGGATGCGGTTGACCACCTGCCCTTCGACCAGGTTCTCCAGTGTCCAGGCCAGGTGCTGGGGATCGATGCGGAACATGGTCGAGCACATGCATACCATCGGCGACATGAAATGTACCTGCTTGCCCTCGGCCTTGTGACGCTCGTGCAGCCGGTTCACCAGGTTCAGCTCGGTACCGACCAGCCAGCGGGTGCCGGGGGCGCTCTCGGCGATGGTACGGATGATGTACTCGGTGGAGCCCACGTAGTCCGACTTCCGGCACACCTCGAAGCTGCATTCGGGGTGCGAGATGACCTTGCCCTCGGGATACTTGGCCCGGAAGGCATCGATGTGCTCGGGGCGGAACATCTGGTGCACGGAGCAGAAGCCCTTCCAGAGAATGATGCGCGCCTTGCGGATCTGCTCCGGCGTCAGCCCCCCCATGGGCTGGTCGAAGTCCCACTCCACCATTTCCTCGAGCGGGATGCCCATGCCGTAGCCGGTATTGCGGCCGAGGTGCTGGTCGGGGAAGAACAGCACCTTCTCGCGGCGACCGAAGGCCCACTCCAGCACGTGGCGGGCATTGGTGGAGGTGCAGACGATGCCACCATGGCGGCCGCAGAAGGCCTTCAGATCGGCGGCGGAATTGATGTAGGTGACGGGCGTGATCTGCTCGTCGGGGTCGAGCACCTCGCTCAGCTCGCGCCAGGCCCGCTCCACCTTGGCCAGGT
Organism: Thiohalobacter sp.; assembly: GCF_027000115.1. NCBI lineage: Bacteria > Pseudomonadati > Pseudomonadota > Gammaproteobacteria > Thiohalobacterales > Thiohalobacteraceae > Thiohalobacter > Thiohalobacter sp. The sequence continues at coordinate 84,236 of NZ_JALTON010000039.1, forward strand.
TGGCCATGTCGGCCATGGAACAGCCGGCGGCCATGTCGGGCAGGATGGACACCTGGTCGGGCCGCGACAGGATGTCGGCCACCTCGGCCATGAAGTGCACGCCGCAGAACACGATGAACTCGGCATTGGAGCTGGCGGCCAGCCGCGACAGTTTCAGCGAATCGCCCGAGTAGTCGGCATGCCGGAACACCTCCTCGCGCTGGTAGTGATGCCCGAGGATGACCACTCGGTCGCCGAGCTGCTCGCGGGCGGCGACGATGCGCGCCTCGCACTCGGCGTCGTCGAGCTTCACATAGGGTTGCAGGGCGATGGCGGTGGCGGACATGGTTCTCTCCACTGCGGCCGGCGGGAAACGGCCACCAATATATCGGACCGGCGCCGGGGCGGCAGTATTCCTTTATGAATAGCCGCCTACGTAATTGAGGATAGCCTGCCGATTGGTCTGGGAGGCTACCCGGCGTGCCGCCTCGTCGGCGGGAAACCACTGATACGTATGGTGTTCCCGGGGATCGATTTCAACGGGGATCGGCGCCGGAAGTTCGACGCGAAACAGGTGTTCCAGGTTTTCCGACACGTCCGGCGCATAGCGCGCACGCCAGGCAGGGTGGATGGGAAAGGCCGTGGATTGTCGGCAGTCCTCGATCCGGGGCGGTGCGAGCCCGGTTTCCTCGCGCAGTTCCCGCAGCGCGGCCTCGAGCGGCGTCTCGCTCCACTCCAGGCTTCCGGTGACCGACTGCCAGTAGCCGCGCGGCTCGCGCCGCTCCAGCAGCAGCACCTGCCCGCCGGCGTGCACCAGCACCAATACCGATTCGGGCCGCTTCCAGGGCGGCACCATGATCTCTCAGTCTCCGGCTGCGCTCTCGGCGGCCCGGGGCTTGCGCAGGCGCAGGCCCAGCTCGCGCAGCTGGGCGTCAGAGGCCGGCGACGGGGCGTGGGTCAGCGGACAGGCGGCGCTCTGGGTCTTGGGGAAGGCCATCACGTCGCGGATGGACGGCGCGCCGGCCATCAGCATCACCAGCCGGTCCAGCCCGAAGGCCAGCCCCCCGTGTGGCGGGCAACCGTAACGGAGCGCATCGAGCAGGAAGCCGAACTTGTCCCGCGCCTCTTCCTCGCCAATGCCGAGCTGGCGCAGCACCTCGACCTGGACCTGGTGACGGTAGATACGCATGGAACCGCCGCCGACCTCGGTACCGTTGAGTACCATGTCGTAGGCACGTGACCGGCAATTGCCCGGGTCCGAGGCCAGGCGCTCGATGTCCTCCTCGCGCGGGGCGGTGAAGGGATGGTGCAGCGAGAACCAGCGGCCCTCCTTCTCGTCCCACTCGAACATCGGGAAGTCGACCACCCACAGCGGCCGCCAGCCATGCTCGACCATGCCCAGATCGTGACCCAGCTGAACGCGCAATGCGCCCAGCGATTCGTTGACCACGGTCGCCGAATCGGCACCAAAGAAGATCAGGTCGCCGTCCCCGGCACCGGTGCGTTCGATAATGCCGCTCACTGCCTCGTCGGGCAGGAACTTGAGGATGGGCGACTGCAGCCCCTCGCGTCCCTTCGCGACCTCGTTGACCTTGATGTAGGCGAGGCCCTTGGCACCATAGCGCGCAACGAATTTGGTGTACTCGTCGATTTCCTTGCGCGTCAGGCGGCCGCCACCCGGCACGCGCAGGGCCGCGACCCGCCCGCGCGCATCCTTCGCCGGGCCGGAAAACACCTTGAACTCCACGTCCTGCATCAGGTCGCCGACATCCGCCAGCTCCAGCGGAATGCGCAGATCCGGCCGGTCGGAACCGAACCGCCGCACGGCCTCGGCGTGGGTCATGCGCGGGAAGGGGTCGGGCAGCGCGACCTCCAGCACCTCGGCGAACAGCTCGCGAATCATGGCCTCCATCAGGCCCATGATCTCGTCCTCGTCGAGGAAGCTGGTCTCGATGTCGAGCTGGGTGAACTCGGGCTGACGGTCGGCGCGCAGGTCCTCGTCGCGGAAGCAGCGCACGATCTGGTAGTAGCGATCGATGCCGCTCATCATCAGCAGCTGCTTGAACAGTTGCGGCGACTGCGGCAGGGCGTAGAAATGGCCCGGATGCACCCGGCTGGGGACCAGGTAGTCTCGCGCGCCCTCGGGGGTGGTGCGCGTGAGCATGGGGGTTTCCATGTCCATGAAGCCTTCCCGGTCGAGGAAGGCGCGCAGGCGGCGGGTGACCTCGGAGCGCAGCCGCATGCGTTCGAACATCTCCGGCCGGCGCAGGTCGATGTAGCGATGGCGCAGGCGCAGCTCCTCGCTGACCTCGTCCTCATCGACCTGGAAGGGTGGCGTCTCGGCGACGTTGAGGATCTCCAGTCCGGTGCCCAGCACCTCGATCTGGCCGGTGGCCATGTCCGGGTTCTCGGTTCCCTCGGGACGCCGGCGCACCCGACCCCGGACCCTGAGCACGTACTCGCTGCGCACCCGCTCCGCCTGGGCAAAGGCCTCCGGGGTATCCGGGTCGTAGACCACCTGCACGATGCCGCTGCGGTCGCGCAGGTCGAGAAAGATGACGCCACCGTGGTCGCGGCGCCGGTGCGCCCAGCCGCAGACGCTGACCTCGGCGTCGATGTGCGCCTCGTTCAGTTCTCCGCAGTAGTGCGTGCGCATGGAACCCATGGGAAGCCCTCAAGACGTACGGGAAAGGCGGGAATGGTACGGGCTGCGCACAGGCCACGCAACCGCGGACAGGGCCCCGAAACCAAGCGCGGCGGGCGCCTTGGCCAGGCTGCCCGCCGCCGACAGGTGCCGGAAGGGAAGATCAGTGGCAGCCGCAGCTGCCGGAGCCGCAGCCGCCGGAGCCGCCGCTGTCCTTGCTGGCGCTGCCGGCGCTGTCGCTCTGGGCGACGTTCTTCTTCGAGCCGGACTTGAAGTCGGTCTCGTACCAGCCGCCGCCCTTCAGCCGGAAACCGGCCGCCGAGATCTTCTTCTGCAGGCTGGCCTCGCCGCACTCCGGGCAATCGGTCAGGGGCGGATCACTGATCTTCTGGAGGCTTTCCAGTTCATGACCACACTGGTTGCACTGATATTCATAGATCGGCATGTCACACCACCATAAATCATAGGGTTATGCCCACATGGGCGAATATGGTGCCCAAAATGGGGGCTACAGCCCCAAAAGTCAATTGGACGAGCCCAGGCCCAGGTCGATCCGGTCCTCGGCGGTATCATCGAAATGGCGCACCGCCTCGATGGCGCGCACCAGTTCCCGGTGCTCGCTCTCGTCCATGCCGAACTTCACGAACCGTTCCGCCACGCGGAAAACGCGGTCGAGCAGTTCATGGCGGCCGGCCAGATAGATCAGCGACCGGGCCACGAACTCCGGATCCTCGTCGGCCTCGCGCAGGCGTTCAGCGGCGGCCAGGGCCGTTTCGAGTTGCGTCTTGTTGGGCTTCATGGGCTTGCCTCTCCCTTCGGGTTGCCGTCCCGCCGGCGAACTGTGGGACAATTCTCCCCCTTTTCAGCGACCGGAATACACCCATGCTGAACACCCGACCGACCCAGGTACCCCAGACCGGCGCCCAGGACCTGCGCACCCTGCGTGCCCTCCTGCCCTTCCTCTGGCGCTACCGGGGCCGGGTGCTGCTGGCACTGGGTTTCCTGATCCTGGCCAAGGCGGCCAATGTGGGCGTGCCGCTGGTGCTCAAGGACATCGTCGATGCCCTGGACGTCTCCGCCCATGCCGAGCTGATCCTGCCGCTGGGGTTGCTGCTGGCCTACGGCGCGCTGCGGCTGGCCAGCGCCGCCTTCAACGAGCTGCGGGACTCGGTGTTCGCACGCGTCCGCCACGGCGCCATGCGCAGCGTTTCGCTGCGCATGCTGGACCACCTGCACGCCCTGTCGCTGCGCTATCACCTGGAGCGCAAGACCGGCGCCATCTCCCGCGACATGGAGCGCGGCACCCGGGCGGTCAGTTCGCTGCTCAACTACATGGTGTTCAACATCGTGCCCACGCTGGTCGAGGTTGCAATGATCGGCGGCCTGCTGCTCGCCAAGTACGACCCCTGGTTCACCGTGGTGACCTTCGCCTCGGTCATCGGCTACATCCTCTACACCTTCGTCATCACCGAATGGCGGATGAAGTACCGGGTGGAGATGAACCGCATGGACTCCATCGCCAACACCCAGGCGGTGGACAGCCTGCTCAACTACGAGACGGTGAAGTACTTCGGCAACGAACGCCATGAGCTGCGGCGCTACGACCACAGCCTCGCCGCCTGGGAGGAAGCCGCCGTCAGGAGCCAGACCTCGCTGTCGGCCCTGAACGTCGGTCAATCCGGCATCATCGCCCTGGGCGTGACCCTGATCATGGTGCTGGCGGCCCGCGGCGTGGTGGCCGGCGAAATGAGCATCGGCGACCTGGTGCTGGTCAACGCCCTGATGCTGCAACTGTTCATCCCGCTCAATTTTCTCGGCATCGTCTACAGCCAGCTCAAGCACGCCCTGGCCGATCTGCGGCAGATGTTCGACGTGCTGGAAACCGAGCCCGAGATCCGCGACGCCCCGGACGCGCGGCCGCTGGAGGTGGGGAACGGCGAGGTGCGGTTCGAACACGTCTCCTTCGCCTACGACCCGGATCGTCCCATCCTGCACGACGTGGACTTCGTGATCCCGCCCGGCCAGAAGGTGGCGGTGGTCGGCCCCAGCGGCGCCGGCAAGTCCACCCTCGCCCGCCTGCTGTTCCGCTTCTATGACGTGGACGGCGGCCGCATCCTGATCAACGGCCAGGACATCCGCGAGGTGACCCAGCAGAGTCTGCGCGCGGCCATCGGCATCGTTCCGCAGGACACGGTGCTGTTCAACGACACCCTCTACTACAACATCAGCTATGCCCGCCCGGACGCCACGCGCGAGGAGGTGATCGAGGCGGCCCGACTGGCCAACATCCACCACTTCATCGCCAGCCTGCCCCAGGGCTATGACACCCTGGTCGGAGAACGCGGCCTGAAGCTCTCCGGTGGCGAAAAACAGCGCGTGGCCATTGCCCGCGTCATCCTCAAGCGGCCCCGCATCCTGGTATTCGACGAGGCGACCTCCAGCCTGGATTCGCATTCCGAACGGGTCATCCTCGAGGCCCTGCGCCAGGTCGCCGCCGACCACACCACGCTGGTCATCGCCCACCGGCTGTCCACCATCGTCGATGCCGACCGTATCCTGGTCATGGAGCACGGCCGCATCGTCGAACAGGGCACCCATGCCGGCCTGCTCGCCCACGACGGCATCTATGCCCACCTCTGGACCCTGCAGCAGGAGGAACAGCGGGTGGAACGGCTGGAAGAGGCCGCGGACCGAACCGGTCCCGCTCAGCGCTGACCGTCCCGATCGCCGGCGAGCCAGCGCCGGGCAAAGGCATCGGCAGGCAAGGGACGCCCGAACAGATAGCCCTGGGCATGTCCGGCACCCAGTCGTCGCAGGGTATCGGCCTGGGCATCGGTCTCGACGCCCTCGGCCACCGTCGTCAGCCCCAGTTGCCGGGCCATGGCGACGATGGCCGTCACCAGCCCCTGTTCCTGGCGATGCGCCAGCATGCGCTGCACGAAGGACAGATCGATCTTCAGCCGGTCCACCTCGAAGCGGCCGAGATAGGCCAGCGAGGAATAGCCGGTTCCGAAGTCATCGATGGCAAGTGCAAATCCGGCATCCGACAGGGTGCGCAGCATGACCACGGCCGCCTCGGGATCCTCGGCCAGCGCGGACTCCGTCAGCTCGAGTTCGAACAGTTCGGGCGCCAGCCCGGCTTCCTTCACGATCGCCTCGGCCTGGCGGGCAAAATCGGCGTCGCCGAACTGGCGCGCCGAGACGTTCACGGCCAGCCGTCCGGGCAGGGCCAGCCCCGCCTCCCGCCAGTCCAGAAGGATCCGGCACGCACGGCGCAGAACCCAGGCGCCCAGCGTCTCCATCATCCCCCGCTCCTCCGCCACCGGTATGAATTCCGAGGGTGCGATGGTTCCCAGGACGGGCTCCTCCCAGCGCAGCAACGCCTCGGCACCCGACAGCGCCCCCGTCGCCAGCTCGATCTGTGGTTGCAGATGAAGCCGGAGCTGGTCGCCGGTTTCCAGCGCGCGGGCCAGACTGGCCGCGATATCGACCTTGCGCGCGAAACGCGTTTCCAGTTCCGGATGATAGAAGGCGACGGCATTGCGGATGGCCTTGGCGCGGTACATGGCCATGTCGGCAAAGCGCATCAGATCGCCAGCGGCCTCGGCATCGTTCGGGTAGAGGGCGACGCCGATGCTGGCATCAATGGAAACTGCATGCCCATCGAACTCCACCGGATCGATCACCGCCTCGCGCAGGCGTTCGGCGATGCGCATGGCCGCATCCTGGTCAGCGCCCTCGGCGATCACCGCGAACTCGTCACCACCCAGTCGGGCGACGGTCTCTTCCTCGCGCAGGACCTTGAGCAGACGATGTCCGATGATGGCCAGCGCCTGGTCACCGGCCCCATGCCCGAGGGTATCGTTGATTTCCTTGAAGTGGTCGAGATCAAGATACAGCAGCGCCAACGGCCGACGATGGCGGCGGGCGCCGGCCAGCCCCTGCTCCAGCCGCCGCAGACACAGGGAGCGGTTCGGTAGCCCCGTGAGTTCGTCGTGAAAGGCCAGGTGCCGGATACGCTCCGACTGCAACCGTTGCTCGGTGACATCCGTGAAGAAGATGGTCAGGCCATCCGGGGACGGGTAGATGCGACTCTCGAACCAGCGATCACAGGGCGGGTAGTATTCGGTCAGCGTGGTATAGCGCTGTGTGCTCATGGCCTCGACATAGGCCTGATGGAAGGGCTGTCCGACCCCTTCCGGGAATTCTTCCCAGATGTTGTGCCCGATCAGGTCCTCGGGCTGCCGCCGGTCGAGCATGCGCGCGGCCTGCGGGTTCAGGAAGGTGTAACGCCAGTCGCGATCGAGCGCCACCACACCATCGGTGACCCGTTCCAGCACCGTCTCCAGCAGCTGTCGCGCAGATTCGCTCTGTCGCAGCAGCCGGGCGCGCTCGGCCTCGAGCATGCGTTCGGCCTCGATGCTGCGCGTCACCGAAAGCACATGGGGCTCGCCGCCCAGGCGGATGATGTTCGACGCCACCCGCCCCGGCACCAGCCGTCCATCCTTGAGCCGAAACTCCGCCTCGAAGGCCTCCACGTGCCCGTACTGCTGGACGATCTCCGCCAGTCGCTCGCGGTCCCCGGGATCGGCCCACAACCCGATCTCGTTTGAAGTGCGGCCTATCACCTCCTGGGGCGCGTAACCGGTCAGCCGGCAGAAGCCCTCGTTGACCTCGACATACCGGCCGTCGGCAATCCGAATGATGCTGATGGCGTCCGGATGGGTATGGAAGGCCACACGAAAGCGTTCCTCGCTCTCGCGCAGGGCACTGATAACATCGATGTCGGGCGCAAGCGGCATACCGTCCCCTCCGGCCGTGGTGGTAGCGAAAGTCACGGCCTGCCGGCGTGCAGACGCCCCGCGAGCGTCGCGCCTGCCATCGTTTGAGGAAAGTATAGCCTGCATCTTGCCGCAAGGGCCGCGGATGATGACGGATTTGCCGCGGAAAGCGGGCGGTCGCAAAGCGACTCCGGACCATGGCGGAGAAAGCCGCTTCATCGCCCGCCAGCACAACGACTTACCCGACGCCCGCCTCCGGGTTGAAGCAACATGCAAGCCAGGCGGCGGGCACAGATACCTCGCCCCGGATCTCCGGGACACGCAACATACTGACGATGGGTGGAAACCGTGTCGATGGACGGCCCGGACGGGCCGCCACCGATCAGACCTTGATGTAGGACCAGCCCTCGCGCAGGCGCTGAATCACGTGCTCGACGGCGGTGGAATCGGTATGGGTGCCGTTGATCAACAGCGCCTTCTGACCCCGTTCCTGCACCCGCTTCACGGCATTGCTGCAGGCGATGAAGGTGAGATTGTCGTACTCGTTCATCATGCGCGCGACCCGGGCCGCATAGGGGGAAACATCCACTCGCAGCATGTCCAGGCCGCCGGCATTGGCCAGCACCTCGACCTTGATGCCCTGCTCCCGATACTGTCGCAACAGCTTCTCGGCGTCGTCGAGAACGGTCTCGAACTTGCCGGGATCCGCCTCGGCGATATGCAGTACCACCCGGTACCGACTGGCCACCACGTCCTGCAGCACCACGCTGTTGACGCCAGCCTCCGGGACCGGGCGCAGGTGCCAGCCGGCGAAGAAACTGACCGCCAGGAAGACCAGCCCCGCGGCGACGCCGCCCAGTCGCACCCGCCGCCGCGGCCGTTCGCCGCCATGTCGGGGCGGATGTGCCTCCCCGAAGGCGAGATGCATCCATTCCTTGGTGCGGCGAAGCTCGCAGACCTGCTCGCGCAACCGGGGATCGGCCTCCATCGCCGCCAGCAGGCGCTCGCGGCCATGCGTATCCAACTGGCCGTCGACGAAGGCGTGCAGCTCGTCGTCACTGAAGGCAGGGGTCCTGTTGATCCTGTTCATCACAACTGCTTATACCACTCCATACAGGCTAGCGCACGCGCCGCAGGCGGGCGGGTTCGGCCGCCCCTTCCTCTTCGGCCAGGCCTTCGGGCCGGGGCCGGATGGCCCTGAGCGAGCGCTGCAGGGCCTTGCGCGCACGGTTCAGACGGCTCATTACGGTGCCGATCGGTATTTCAAGAATTTCCGCGACTTCGGCGTAGGTCAAGCCCTCCAGATCGACCAGCGTGACGACCTCGCGCTGTCCCACCGGCAGGCGAGCGACGGCGGCACGCACCCGTTCCACGATCTCGATGCGGCTGGTCAGGCCCTCGACGCTCGGCCCGCCCGGCATCTGTTCCTCGTCGAGCTGGCAGCTTGGACGCTGGCGACGCAGATACTGGCGCCAGCAGTTGTGCAGCACCGAGTACATCCAGGCATGGAGGCGGTCGGGATCGCGCAACTGATGGCTCTTCTGCAACGCCAGCGCCATGGCCTCCTGGACCAGATCGTCCGCGACCATTTCGTCTCCACACCAGGCAAAAGCCACCTTGTACAGGCGGCCACGGCTGCGGGCAATGCGGTCGCGCAGCGTCAGCGCCGCACAGAGTCGGGTTACCAGTTTCATCCTGTCCGTGTAGATGCACCCTGCGCCCGTTTTATTTCCTCTATTTCGAACCTGCGACACCAAACTCGTCCGGGCCATGCCCCGGCGGAATAAAACCACCCGCCAGGTTCTCTATGGGGCCAGGCAGACGACACGCCGTCCGCCTGGCAATCAGAGAACCCGAACGAGGAGGATGTTCATGTCCGATCACAAGCAGTGGTGGCACTGGCTGTGGGCCCTGTGTCTGGCCCTCGGCCTTGCCGGCAACACACTGGCCGCCGAAAACCCCAAGCCCTTCGCTGAAAAACGCATTGTGCTGCAGATCAGCGATCCCGATCCCTTCAAGCAGACGCTGGTCCTCAACGTGGCCAGCAACCTGGTCAAGTACTACGGACCGGACAAAGTGGACATCGAGATCGTCGCCTTCGGGCCCGGGCTGCGCCTGCTGCTGGCCGAGAACGCCAACGCCGGTCGCATCGACTCGCTCGCCGAAGGCGCCGGTGTGCGCTTTTCCGCCTGTGACAACACCTTTGCCAAGTACACCAAGGCACTGGGCCGGGAACCGGCCCTGAACCCGCGTGCACGGCATGTCAAGGCCGGGGTCGTGCGCATCATCGAATTGATGAAGCAGGGCTACCACCTGATCAAGCCCTGATTCGGGTGACCTCCACACAGAACAGCTACACTGCAGCGAAGGAGCATTCCATGAAATCACTCAACACCGCGATCAAGATGTGCCTGGCGACCGCCGCGCTGGCCAGCGCGCCGGGTCACGCCGCCAACTGGCTGATGCTTCAGGGCACCGAGCCAGCCGGCTCCGCCGCCCGCGCCAAGCTCTGGGGCTTTGTCCAGGCCCAGTACCAGAAGGACTTTTCGGAGCCCTTTGTCAATGCCGGCACGGAGGTCTACATTCCGCCCAAGCTGATCGGTCCCAACCTCGACGACCAGTCCCAGTTCAATGTCAACCGGGCGCGTATCGGCGTACGCGGCACGGGCTTCCCGCTGGACAGCAACGTCAACTACTTCGTGCTCGTGGAAATGGGCAACAACGCCATCACCAACGGTGCCAATTCCTTTGCCCATCTGACCGATGCCAGCATCACCCTGAATCACATCGAGGGGGCGCGTGTCCGCGCCGGCCTGTTCAAGTATCCGGGCTCCGAAGAGGGCCTGCAGGCCATTCACGTATTCGACTACATCAATTTCACCAATGTGACCAACCAGTTGCTTCTCGAGCGTTTTCCGGATGCATCGGACACCAACCAGGCAGCGACGCCCACGCCCAACGCCGACATGAACCAGATCTCCAATCCGGTCGGTGCCTTCCGTGATGTCGGCGTGCAGGTCTTCGACACCTTCAGGAACGGGGAGTGGGAGCACAGCTACGCGCTGATGTATGGCAACGGCAATGGCCTGAACTTCGGCGACGGCAACGGCAACGGCAAGGGCAACCTCTACGCCTACTGGGCCTCGGAGAAGGTGTTCGGCGGCAAGGGTGGCCGGCGCGAGGGCTGGAAGACCTTTGCCTGGTGGCAAAAGGGCAAACGCGTGAACGCCTACGACACCAGCCAGGAGCAGAACCGCACCCGCTGGGGCGCAGGCACCAAGTATCTGAAGAAGCCCTGGCGCGTGACCGCCGAGTACATGAAGGGCAAGGGCATGATCTTCCAGGGACCGCACCGCCCGCAGCATCTGTTCAACGATCTCGAGGCGAGCGGCTGGTATGTCGAGGGCGGCTGGTACATCCCGCAGACCGCCTGGGAAATCGACCTGCGCTATGACTACTACAAGCGCGACGAGAACCATCCCACCTCGGCCGCAGGCGACCAGACGGAGTTCAAGACCTGGACCATCGGCGCCCAGTACCACTTCAACAAGAAGACCCGGGTGAACATCGAGTACGCCGCGCGCGACAACAGCTCCGACACCACGGCCATCGACAACCAGAACAAGGACGTGAAGGGGCGCCTTGCCATCCAGCTCACCGCGATCTTCTGAGCCAGACGCCCCGAAGGCGCGAAGGCCCCGCCATGGCGGGGCCTTTTCTTTCAGTGGACAACCCGAAAGCAGGTGACTATTCCTCCTCGGCACCCTGCTGTTCCCGCTGTTGCCGCAGCAGTTCGGTCTCGCGGCTCATGATGTGCGCACAGAGCAGGTCGCGATCGGTTTCGCGAATACACTCGTATTCCACGGCAACCTGCCACGGATGGTCGGGATGACCGGTGGCGGCACGCTCGCAGTACACCACCCGCGCTGCCGCCAGCACGCCGATCATTTCCGGCAACAGGGCGAAACGCAGTTCGAGCAGGGCGCCAGGCTCGATCTCGCTGCGGGCCGGAAACACCATGCCACCGGCACTGAGGTTGACCCGCAGAGCGGACTCCACGCCCAGCGCCATTTCCTCCATGACGAACAGCCGCGCCAACTGGTTCAGCTTCTGGTCCATGATGCGAAGGTAGCGCGCCAGCTCCGGAGAGCGGGCCGAGAAACCGTGCAGGATGCGGTTCATGGCGCGCGAATGGGTGGCGAAATTGGCCGCCACCGTGAAACGGTCGGGGATGCGGTCGGCCAACCGCAGGCGCAGGGGCTCAAGCTCCGCCTCGCCGATCGGACGATGCTCCAGCAGCACCTGGTCCTCGATACGGAAATACTCGCGGCGCTCCTCTTCGGTCGGCCGGATCTGCCGGTCACTCATCCTTGTTGCCCTCCGAGGCCCGGGGTTGCCCGCCCGCATGCCCGTCGGCAGCCTCGGGGGATGCCCGCTCGGCCACCTCGCTGGCGGCGATCTGGCCCGAGGCCACGAGATCGTCACCCTGTTCCAGAATGATCTCCACCCGGCGGTTACGAGCACGGTTCTCGGGACTGTCGTTCGGCACCACAGGCTGGGTATCGCCATGCCCCTCGATGGCGACGCGGGCGGCCTCGATGCCCGCCTCGTCGATCAACTCGTGCACCACCGAGACGGCGCGCGAGGACGACAGCTCCCAGTTGGAACGATAACGCTCGGTGAAGATGGGCAGGTCATCGGTGTGGCCGGCCACCACGATGTTCCCTTCCACACCCTTCAGAATCCTGCCGACCCGGACGAGCACCGGCCGGAAGGATTCGCGCAGATAGGAACTGGCCGGACCGAACAGGGCCTTGTCGCGGATGCGGATGAGAATGCGCTGGTCGGTGGTCTCGACATCCACCGTACCCTTGTCGATCTCCCTGGCCAATGCGGCACGGATCTCGCGGGCGGCATTCTGCAGCTTTTCCCTGCGCGCCTCGGCGGCCTGTTTCGCCTTGAGCATCTCCATCGCATCCGCCTTGGGCACCACCACCAGTTCCTCCTGGGTGGTCGCCATCTGCCCCTGCTCCTTCAGCGCGCCCTTTTCGTTGCCGTCGTGACCGGATTCATTCTTCGGCCCGCCACCCTTGCGCCCCTTCTCGCCTTCGTTGCGCTTGCGCTTCTTGTCACCGGTATCCAGATACATCTTCATGGTATCGGTGGTCATCTGCTCGACGATATTGAAGGGCGTGGGATCGGGGCGTCCGGCGCTGAATTCCTGGGCGATGATGTTGATACCCTTCGGCGGCTCCTTGACCTTGTGCTTGCGCTGGACGCCAAAGGCTTCACGCATGGAACCGGCGATCTGCTTGTACTTGGCCACGTCCATCTCGGAGAAGGACAACAGCAGCACAAAGAAGCACATCAGCAACGACATCAGATCCGCGAAGGTCATGACCCAGGCGGGTGCGCCGGCATCCTGTTTCTTCTCGGGTGGTGCTTCGTCGTCCATCGGCATGCGCGCCAGGCCGGAACCTCAGCCTCAGGCGGCCTCCTCGTTCAGACTGTCGCGCTTGCTCGGCGGCAGGTAGGTCTTGAGCAACTCTTCCATGACGCGCGGATTGATGCCTTCCTGGATGCCGTTGATGGCCTCCAGGATCAGGTTCTTGTTCAGCCGTTCCTCCATGGTACGGTGCGCCAGCTTGTCCGCGATGGGCAGGGCAAAGGCGTTGGCAATGATGGCTCCGTAGAGGGTGGTCAGCAGGGCCACGGCCATGGCAGGGCCGATCTTCTTGGGATCGTCCATGGACGAGAGCATCTGTACCAGGCCGATCAGCGTGCCGATCATGCCCATGGCCGGCGCCATGTCGCCCAGGGCCTTGAAGATGGCCTGGCCGCGCTCGTGGCGCTCGATGGTGAGATTGATGTCCTTGGTGAGCATGCTGCGCACGAACTCGGGCTCGTGCCCGTCGACGCAGAACTGGATGCCGCGCTTGAGGAACTCGTTGCTAATCTCCTGGTTCTCCAGCCCGAGCACGCCCTCCTTGCGGGCGACATTGGCCAGCGCGACACCCTCGCGGATCAGGTCATCGGGGTTCTCGGCCTTGTGGAAGAAGGCCTTGAGTGCGACCTTGAAGGCGCTCAGGAAATGGCTCAACGGAAACTTGATCAGCACCGCCATGATGGTGCCGCCGATCACGATCAGCAGCGAGGGGACGTTGATGAAGACCAGGGCGCTGCCACCAATGACAATGGCGCCGACAATGATACCGAAGGCACCAATGAGGCCGATGAGTGTTGCCAGATCCACCGTGGTTTGCTCCGAGGGGTTACGGTTGTCCGTTTCCGGGCCGGTCGGGGTTTCGGGGCGCCGGCGCCTTGCTTCATAAGGATGTATCGCTCGGCAAGCAGGAATCTTGAGTGTCGGCGCAACCTCAGGCATGGTGGGGACATGGCTGCCGGCGCCCCCGGCAAAATGGTCTCAAGAGATTGATCATGAAGAAGAAACAGAGCAGCAGCAAAGCCCCGCAGAATGGCGTGCACGCCCCGCGCCTGAAGCTGCGCCGGGTGGGCATCGACACCTACCGCGAGAACGTGGCCTACCTCCACCGCGACTGCGCTCTGTACCGGGCCGAGGGCTTCCAGGCCCTGTCCAAGATCGAGATCACCGCCGACGGTGGCCGGATTCTGGCGGTGCTGAACGTGGTCGACGATCCCGGCCTGGTGGCCATCGACGAGCTGGGCCTGTCCGAGCCGGCCTTCGAGCAGTTCGGTCACACCGAGGGCACGCGGGTGCGTGTCGCCCATGCCGAGCCGCCGGTGTCCATGGACGCCGTGCGCCGCAAGATGGCCGGCGAGCGCCTGGGCCGGGAGGACTTCCTGGCCATTGCCCGGGACATCGCCGACAACCGCTATTCCAAGATGGAAATGGCCGCCTTCCTGGTCGCCTCCGGCCAGACCGGGCTGGACCGGGACGAGATCCTCTGGCTTACGGAGTCCATGGTCACCACCGGCGACCGGCTGGACTGGGAGGAACCGCTGGTCGCGGACAAGCACTGCATCGGCGGCATCCCGGGCAACCGGACCTCGATGCTGGTGGTGCCCATCGTCGCCGCCCACGGCATGCTGATCCCCAAGACCTCCAGCCGCGCCATCACCTCGCCCGCGGGCACCGCCGACACCATGGAAGTGCTGGCGAACGTGGAGCTGGACCCGGATGCACTGCGCCACCTGGTGCGGGTGCACCGGGGCTGCCTGGCCTGGGGCGGCACGGCGCGACTGGCCCCGGTCGATGACATCCTGATCTCGGTGGAACGGCCGCTGGGCATCGATTCCCAGGGCCAGATGGTCGCTTCCATCCTGTCCAAGAAGGTCGCGGCCGGCTCCACCCATCTGCTCATCGACATCCCGGTCGGTCCGACCGCCAAGGTCCGGCACATGCGCCAGGCGCTGGCCCTGCGCAAGCTGTTCGAGTTCGTGGGCGATCACATCGGCCTGCACCTGGAGGTGGTCATCACCGATGGCCGCCAGCCGGTGGGGCGCGGCATCGGCCCGGTGCTGGAGGCCCGCGACGTGATGCAGGTGCTGGAGAACGACCCCGACGCACCCGCCGACCTGCGCCAGAAGGCGCTGCGGCTGGCCGGTCGGGTGCTGGAGTTCGACCCGGACGTGCGCGGTGGCCAGGGCTATGCCATCGCCCGTGACATCCTCGAGTCCGGCCGCGCGCTGGACAAGATGCGCGCCATCATCGAGGCCCAGGGCCGGCAGCCGCACCCGCCGCGCCCCGGACGGCTGCAGTTCGAGATCACTGCCCCCGCGGACGGCTACGTCACCGCCATCGACAACTACCAGCTGGCCCGCGTCGCTCGACTCGCCGGCGCCCCGATGGAAAAGGGGGCGGGGGTGGATCTGCTGAAGAAGGTCGGCGATCCCGTGCACCGGGGCGAACCCTTGTACCGGGTCCATGCCGAGATCCGGGCCGACTTCGAGTTCGCCCGCAGCCACTGCCGGCGCGACAGCGGCTATACGGTGGCAGCCGACATGCCGGAGGACTGGGAGCGCCGCGGGGACTTCCCGGCATGACGGCACTGCTGCTGGGCTTTCCCGAATACGCCGCGCAGGCACGGGCACTGGCCCAGGCGGCCGGGCTGGCGCATGGCGAGATCGACATCCACCATTTTCCCGATGGCGAGAGCCGGGTGCGGCTGCCGCCGGCGCTGCCGGACCGGGTGGTGCTGGTGCGCAGTCTCAACGCCCCCAATGACAAGCTGGTGGAGCTGCTGCTGGCCGCGGCCACGGCCCGCGAGCTGGGCGCCCGCCACCTCACCCTGGTCGCGCCCTATCTCTGCTACATGCGCCAGGACACGGCCTTTCACGCCGGCGAGGCGGTGAGCCAGCGCATCGTCGGGCGCTGGCTCGCAGAACACTTCGATCGTCTGGTGACGGTCGACCCGCATCTCCACCGCACCCCCGAGCTGGGCGCGGCGGTACCTGTGACCCAGCCGGTGCGGCTGAGCGCCGCGGCCCTGATCGGGAGGGCGGCGGCGGAAAACTACGCCGAGCCGGTGCTGCTCGGTCCGGATGCCGAATCGGCGCAGTGGGTGTCCGAGGCCGCCGCGGCGGCGGGCAGCGAATGGGGCGTGGCCACCAAGGTGCGCCGCGGCGACCGCGAGGTGGCGATCAGGCTGCCGGAGCGGTCCTGGCAGGGGCGCACGGTGGTGCTGGTGGACGACGTGGCCGCCAGCGGCATGACCCTGGCACGGACCGCCGAGGCCCTGCACGCCGCGGGCGCGACGCAGGTCCATGCCATGGTCACCCACGCCCTGTTCGATGCCGAGACCGAACGGCTGCTGCACGAGGCCGGCATCGCCGACATCGCCAGCACCGACAGCGTGCCCCACCCCAGCAACCGGCTGTCGCTGGCGCCGCTGCTGGCACCGGCGGTGACCGCCTGATGCTGTCGCCCCTGTACCTGCTGCTGGTGCTGGTCGGCCTCGGGCTGGCCCTGTTCCTGCTGCAGATCGGGCTGCTGGGACTCGCCTTCGAGAAGCTCGGGCTGTCGCCTGCCTCCGGCTTCACCCTGTTCCTGCTGTCGCTGTTCGGCAGCCTGATCAATATCCCCATCCGCCGGTTCACGGCCGAGGCGCCGCCGCCCGAGGCGGCCGTGCCGGTGGCGCTGCGCGGCCTGCTGCGCCAGATCCGCCGCGAATTCACCGGCGAGACGGTGCTGGCCGTGAACTTCGGCGGCTGCGTGGTGCCGACACTGTTCTCCCTGCACCTGATGCGCCGGCACGACCTGCCGCTGTTCGACGTGCTGGCCGCAGTGGGCCTGGTGAGCGGCATCGCCTACGGCTTCAGCCGACCCGTCCCCGGGCTGGGGATCGCCATGCCCATGTTCGTGGCCCCGGTGGCGGCGGCCCTGGCAGCCCTGCTCATCAACCCGGATCAGGCCCCGGCGCTGGCCTACATGAGCGGCACCCTGGGGGTACTGATCGGCGCCGACCTGCTGCATCTGCGCGAGATCCCCCGCCTCGGTGCCCCGGTCGCCTCCATCGGCGGCGCCGGCACCTTCGACGGCATCTTCATGGCCGGCATTGTTGCCGTGCTGCTGGCCTAGCCCGCCTTGCTATCATGCCCTCCCCATGACCGACGCATCCCGCACCCTGCTGATCACCGGCTGCTCCAGCGGCATCGGCCACCACTGCGCCCATGCGCTCAAGGCACGCGGCTGGCGCGTGTTCGCCACGGCCCGCCGTGCCGAGGACGTGGCCAGGCTGCGCGAGGAGGGGCTGGAGTCGCTGCCGCTGGACATCGCCGACCCGGTTTCCATCCGCGCCGCAGTGGCAGAGATCCTGGCCCGCTGCAATGGCCGCCTCGACGGCCTGTTCAACAATGCCGGCTTCGGCCTGCCGGGCGCGGTGGAGGACCTGTCCCGCGCCGCCTTGCGCGAGCAGTTCGAGACCAATGTCATGGGCACGCTGGAGGTCACCAACGCCGTGCTGCCCGCCATGCGCCGTGCCGGACAGGGCCGCATCCTGGTCAACAGCTCGGTGCTGGGCTTCATCTCCCTGCCCTACCGCGGTGCCTACAACGCCAGCAAATACGCCCTGGAAGCCCTGTTCGACGCCCTGCGGCTGGAGCTGGCGGATACCGGCATCCGGGTATCCCTCATCGAACCCGGCCCCATCCGTTCCCGCTTCCGTGACAACGCCCATGCCGCCTTCCGCCGTCACATCGACCCGCAACAGAGTCGCCATCGGGCCGTCTACGAGGGCATGATCCGGCGCCTCGAGCGGCCAGGACCGGCGGCCCCCTTCACCCTCGGCCCGGAGGCCGTGACCGAACGGGTGATCCATGCCCTGGAGAACCGCCACCCCCGCCCCCGCTACTTCGTCACCTTCCCCACCTGGCTGTTCGCCGGCCTGCGCAGGGTGCTGACCACGCGCATGCTGGACCGGGTGCTGCTGGCGGTGTCGCGGCGGGAGAATCGCTGAGGCGGCGAGCCCGCATATTGCACCAGGGGCTGCGGATGATGGCGGACCCTTCCGGCCGGCTGGGCAGGTGCTTCAGAAAAAACCGGCGACCACGCCGGAGTTTTCCGGTTCGTGCGGGGCACCATTCTCCGGACGCGAGGGGGCGCAATCGGCTCGCGGACCGGGCATAGAGGTAGACCCAGGCGGTCACTTCGACCAGCCCCTCGACCTGAACGGCGCGCAGCACGCGCCGGAACTCCGGATTCGGAAAACCCGGCCCGGCCTGCTCGTAGCGATCCAGTTTCGCCAGCACGGCCCGCGGTCTGTCCAGCGCCAGCAGTTCGCCCCACACGCGCGCATCCGGCGCCTCGGCATCCACCAGGGCGGGATACCCGGGCAGCGCGTACAGCCGCCCCGCGATCCAGGCCCGGCCCAGCGAACGGGATCGCCGCGCCAGCCAGCGCGCCATGGGATGCGGATTGCCGGGGCGCAGGCTGCCGTAGACGAACAGATAGGGCAGGATCCGATGCCGGCTCATGTCTCGATCGCCACCAGTGGCACCCGCAGTTCCGCCTCGGTCAGCCCGCCATGGATACCGGCAAAGAAGAAAGCGTCCTCGCCGGGCAGCGGATCGCGGATGACCCGGTTGTCTTTCATCAGCAACAGATAGTCACCGATACGGTCCGCCAACGCCGGATGCGGAACACCGCGACCGAACCAGCCGGCCTCGATGATTTCTTGAGCGGGATACAGTTCGCACCAGTCGCCCAGCTCTTGCGCGACCAGGCGCTCGAAGGCCACCGCCTGCCCGGCGCGCACATGGGCACAGGCCACGCGCGGTTCGCCGCTGAGCGGCAGCGCCAGCAGCCGGCGCAGTTCCGGGCAGGCATCCAGAGACAGGTGACGCTCCGGGGCCGTATCGATGAAACCATGGTCGGCGGTGACCAGCAGCAGGCTACCGCTGCCGGCCAGCGCGCCCGCCAGCGCGGCAAGCCCTGCATCCAGCTCCGCGAACAGCATCCGGGTCTCGGCATGGCCCGTGCCATGGCGGTGGGCACAGGCGTCGAGGCCGGCCCAGTAGGCGTGCACGTAGCGTGGCGGCGGCTCGGCTCGCGCCAGATCGAGCAGGCGCTCGAACAGGCCGGGCAGATCGCGGTAACCGACACGCGGCGTGGCACCCGCCAGCGCCCGGCTGTAGGCCGAATCGACGATCGCGGACTCGCTGACCCAGGCCCGCTCGACTGCCAGCCGCGCATGCAGCGAAGGCGCACCGATCACGGCCTCGGGTGGCAAGGCCGGCACCGCGTCACGCTCACCCCCGCGCACCCGGTAGGGCAGAATCACGCTGGTCAGCCCCAGCTCGCGCAGCCAGACGAACCAGCCGGTGATGGCATGCTGCTGCGGTCCGACGCCGGTGGCCAGACTGGTCACGGCCGTGGCCGTGGTGGTCGGAAACACCGAGGTCAGGCCACCGATGGCATGACGGGCGAGAAAGCTGTCCGGGTGCCGGTCGAGAAAGACACTGCCCAGGCCGTCGACCACCAGCAGTATCACCTGGCGCGCCGCGGCAACCCGCGCGGGCGGCAGCAGTTCCGCGGGCGGATAGTCCGCGTGCGGCGGCAGACCCAGGCCCTGGCCGATCGACTGGACCAGATTGACCAGGCTGCCGGAAGCGTAATCGGGCAGAAGCATGATGGCAGTCTACGCCCTGCCGACGCCCGCGAGCGAATCCGCCGACGCCAGCCCGCATGCTGCCGGCGAAGACAGCAACCGGCACGGGCTCAGGGGGAAAGGAAATACCGCGCCTGTCAGGAGCGGGGCACTTCCACTGCGGACTTGAGCAGCTTCTCGATCTCGGGATTGGATTCGACGGCACCGCCGGCCTCGACCTCTTCTTCCGTCGCATCACGAACGGTGCAGATCTCGAGGCGGAAGATCAGGTCACGACCGCAGAGGGGATGATTGCCGTCGAAGGTCACGATACCACCCTGGTTGCGGGTGACAATGAACTTGCGGGTATCGCCCTTTTCGTTCTCCGCGACGATGGTGGTGCCGACTTCGCGATAGGCCTTGGGCACGTTTTCCACGCGATCGGAAAATACCAGACTCTCGTCGCGGGGGCCGAAGATGGCCTTGCCGTCGATGGGCACTTCCACCACATCGCCGGCCTTGTGCCCTTCGAGGACATCCATGACATCCTCGGCAAGGATGTCGTTCACCCCGTGGACATAGCCGATAGGATAGTCGACCCGGGTCAGTGCGCTGCCCGTCTTCTGGTCGAGGACCTGATACTTCAGCTCGACGTACTTGCCATCGGCGATTTTCTCGCTTGGGTTATCCATTCATTCCACTCAGAACAGGGTCGCGCCGAAGATCTTGGGTTCGCCGTCCTCGAAGCCGAGGACCAGGCGGCCCAGCCACTCGCCGTCGGACTTCTTGCTGAACTGACGGTACAGCACGGTCACGTAGTCACCACGACGAATGATACCCAGATAGTCGCGTCGTTCCGCCAGGTTGCGCGCCAGCTCACTGCGCGCAAACTGCTTGCCGACTTCCATTTCGTTCGCGGCCTCACGAAAGGCCTTCGAAAAATTCTTTATGAACTTCAAGTAGTTGGCGTTGTTCGAATACTTCACCAACTCGTCCCACCAGGGATCCGCGATAGCGAGGATCTCCTCGTCGGACAGCTCGGTAATGCGAACGGAACCGGTATCCGCTGTCGTTTCGGACGGCATGGGTTCTCTCACTCCTCGGACTTTCCCGGAAAGATGCCGAGGCCCGGGAGGCCTCGGACTGGAATCTGGATCGGTGCTCCGAAGGACCCGGACCTCACGGGCCGAGGCGGGACCTCCGTCGACACACCACGCACAACAAACTGAAGTTTACCGAGAAAAACGGGCCCACGCACACGCGTGGGCCCGCCTGTTGCCTTGCCTACCTGGCTCAGCCAGTCGCGGCATCACCACCGGACGCCGGCTCATCCTCGACCAGGTGATAGAGCGGTGCCTTCTCCATGGTGTACTCACCGGTTTCCGGATCGCGACGCGATACCGTCAACACATGCCAGTTCTCGTCGTCCAGCTTCATGAAGTCGCCACGATAGTAGTAGCCTGGCCAGCGCGTTTCCTCGCGGAACAGCGTGTGCTGGATCACCGCCTCGGAGGTGAGGATGCGATGCTTCAGCTCCCAGGCACGCAGCAGCTCGTGGATGTTCTCCGCGGCGATGCCGTTCTCCCAGTCTTCCTCCAGGATCTTGAGCTTCTTGAGGCCGATCTTGAGGAGATTCTCGTTGGTCATGTAGTTGACCGTGACGCCGCCAGCATACTCATCCATCAGCTTCTGCAGGCGATCGAGGCCCTGACGCGGGTTGATGTAGTGCGGGTTCACCGTACCTGCGGTGATCGCATTGCGATACACCCGGTAGGTCTCCATCGGCTTGTAGATCTCCTCCCGGCGCTTCGCGATCTGGGCATCGGTCACGCGGATGCCCTCGGCCTTGCCGTCGTCGATGTACTTGCAGGCCGCCTTGGCCGCCAGCCGACCCTCGGTGAAGGAACCGGAAGAGAAGGCGTGCGGCGTGCCGCCCGCGGCGTCACCGGCACCGAACAGGCCTTCCACCGTGGTCATGCGGTTGTAGCCCCAGAAGTACTCCGGCGGAGACACGTCTTCCGGACCGGACACCCAGGCGCCGCAACCGGTGGCGTGGGATCCCATGACATAGGGCTCGGAGGTGGTGAGCTCGGGGTTCTCGTACTTGGGATCCACATCGGTGGCGGCCCAGAGCACGGCCTGACCCACGGTCATGCCGAGGAAGTTGTGCCAGCCGATCTCTTCCAGATGCGGGTCCTGGAAGGCCTCCATGGTCACCATGCGGATGGGACCGCGGCCGGCGTTCACCTCCTGGATGAAGGCGTGGTTGCGCAGGCAGGTCGGGATGGGACGATGGGTACGGTGCGAGGCCTCGGGATCGAGATAGGCCTTGCCGACCATCTCCTGCAACGAGGGCCACCACTTGGACTCGTACTCCTCGCCCAGGCCATTCTGGGTATAGGTCTTGAGGTGCAGGAAGTAGGCACCCACCGGACCGTAGCCGTCCTTGAAGCGGGCCAGCACGATGCGGTTTTCCATCTGCGTCATCTTGGCACCGGCGCCGATCAGCAGGCCATAGGCCGAGCCGGAGGACCAGGGCGCATACCAGACGCGGCCGGCACCCTCGCCCACGGAGCGGGGCTTGTAGATGTTGGAGGCGCCGCCGGCGGAGACGATCACGGTCTTGGACTTGAACACGTGATAGTCGCCGGTACGCACGTTGAAGCCCACGGCACCGGCCACCCGGTTGGGGCGGCTTTCGTCCATGAGCAGGTGGGTCACGCAGATGCGGTTGTAGACCTTGTCGGCGGACTTCTTGGCCGCCTCGGCCACGATCGGCTTGTAGGACTCGCCGTGGATCATGATCTGCCAGCGGCCTTCACGCTGGTAGGTGCCCTTCTTCTCGTTGCGCATGATCGGCAGGCCCCATTCCTCGAACTGGTGCACAGCCGAGTCCACGTGGCGGGCCATGTCGAACAGCAGGTCCTCGCGCACCATGCCCATCAGGTCGATGCGGGCATAACGCACATGGTCTTCCGGCTGGTTCTCGCCGAACCGGGTACCCATGTAGCAGTTGATGGCGTACAGACCCTGCGCCACGGCGCCGGAGCGGTCGATGTTGGCCTTTTCGGCGATGACGATCTTCTTGTCCGGACCCCAGTAACGCGCCTCGAACGCCGCGCCCGTGCCGGCAAGGCCGGCGCCCACGACCAGAACGTCGATGTTGTCTTCAACTACCGTTTTGAATTTCATCAGTAATACACCCCTTCCTTAAATTTGGCGCCCGTGTCGGCGATCGTGCGGAGCCCGCCGTCGTCGAGGCGGATGTACTTGGGCTCGTTGTAGAGCAGCTGGCTGTTACGCTGCTCGGGGGCCGGCGGCGGCACTTCCTTTAGATTCGGAATCCCGGTACCCCACGGCTTGGTCGTGATGGGCGCCAGCAGATCCCAGTCCTTCTTGCCATTGCGGAAGATGATGCGCCAGGCGATGACACCCTTCTCCTCGTCACGACGCACGCGCACCGAGTGGCCCAGCGGCGCGAAGTCGGCATAACCGCGAACGTCGATGGCGTTCATGGGGCAGGCCTTGACGCAGGAGTAGCACTCCCAGCACATGTTGGGCTCGATGTTGTAGGCGCGCCGGGTGACCTCGTCGATGTGCATGATGTCGGAGGGGCAGATATCGACGCAGTGCCCGCAACCGTCACATCGTGTCATGTACACAAATGTAGGCATGATTTCTTCTCCTGTACCAAATCCAGATCAATAGTGGTTCGGCGGCTCACGCTTGATGCCGAGCCCCATGTAGGGGGGATTCTTGCCCATGTACTTGGGGATGTCCGGGAAGCGCTGATGCGTTTCCGGGCTGCTCAGGTCCGGAATGTCGGGCAGCTTCTCGCGGGAACCGTCCGCCCAGGCGATCTTCTTCTGATACGCGGCGGCGGGCTTGAAGAACATGTGCGCAAACTTGGACCACAGGATGGTGGAGAACAGGAAAGTGGCCGAAGCCAGGAACAGCCCAAAGAAGATGTTGGACCAAAGGCCGGGCTCCCCGGACTGCGCCAGCGACCACAGCAGGCCGAACACCGAGGTGGCGATCAGGCCGAGCACGAAGATATCGCGCTGCTTGAAGTCGATGGGGTCATTGCCCTCGGACACAAGATCCACGCGGATGCCGAACCAGAACCACAGGGTTCCGACGGCCAGCGACAGCGCGCCCAGGTGCCAGAGCAGACTCCAGAGCACGGGCGATTCCTTGGCATCGCCGTAGCCGAACACCAGCACGACCGTGGCCAGGGTCATCACGATGAACCCGTACATGGTCAGCAGGTGGGACAGGCGGCGCTTGGGATTGCAGAACTCGGAGGAGGTCAGCACTTCGTTGGTGATCGTCTTGATCAACAGCCCCGTGCGTTCGCTCGAGCTGACCTGGCGCTTGGCCAGCTTCTTCTGCTCTTCTTCAAGCTGGAAAAAGTACTTGGCGCTCTTCTTGTGGATGACGTCGGCCAGGGTTCCGGCGATGACCAGCAGCACCATCAACACCAGCCAGCCTTGCATGAAAGCCGGAGAAACCAGATCCAGCGCGGCAAAAGGGTTTGTTACAAACATCGCATGCGATCTCCTCAGGTGAACAGAAACACGCCCTCGATCGGCTGCCTGACGCGGCCGCTCGACGAGCGCGAGCCCCAAAAATTGCGACCGCCCATCGGGCGACGGATGCGGCCTGCCCGAATGCTCGGCGATCTTCCCCGCTGAGTCAATAACTTCACGGCCTCTGGGGCCATAAAATCATGCGACGGTAGCCATAAAAAACCGCCCGCACCGCCCCCGCCAGCGCCTTCGGGGAGACGCTGTCAGGAGCCGTCGGGGCGCGGTCCCGGGCGTCAGCGAGCGCCGCCGACCGTGGCGATGAACCCAGTCTAAGCATGTGAATTTCATCAGAACAAATACCCCTCAAGGGGAGCCGGGACGTGTCGACTGCACAGAATGGACGGGGCGTGCAGACCAAAAAAAACCCCGTCGGGGCGACGGGGCATGCCTGATGCTCGGCGAGGTGGAGGAGTTCCATTAATCTTGCTGATCCATCCACAATCATGTCTTATATAGATAGTCCCTTCTCATCGGCAAATCAAGTATCGGCCGCAAAAAACCCGGCTTGTACCACCCTGGGAAGTTCGGACGCTTGACCCGCATATCGCACCCGGGGCCGAGCCAAAATCCGCCAGCGGCGCAACGGAAAGCGGGCGGGCACAAACGCGCCGTCGATCGGCCCTAAGCCCGATAGGCTGCTAGGCCGCCGAGGCACGGCGGGCGCCCTTGCGGAACACCAGCTCGCCGTCGGCGACATCGACCTCGATCAGGTCGCCGGGACCGAATTCGCCGGCGAGGATCTTCTGCGCCAGCGGATTCTCGAGCTGGTGCTGGATGGCCCGCTTCAGCGGCCGGGCACCGTACACCGGGTCGAAGCCCGCCTCCCCCAGCTTGTCCAGCGCGGCATCGCTGAGTTCGATGTCCATCTCGCGATCCCGCAGCCGCCGGCGCAGGTAGTCGATCTGGATGTTGGCGATCGACCGGATCTGCTCGCGGCCCAGCGGATGGAACACCACCGTCTCGTCGATGCGGTTGATGAACTCGGGCCGGAAATGGGTCCCGACCACTTCCATCACCGCGGTCTTCATGGCCTCGTAGTCGTTGGTGCGCGCCATCTCCTGGATGAGCTGCGACCCGAGATTCGAGGTCATCACGATGACCGTGTTGCGGAAGTCCACCGTGCGGCCCTGGCCATCGGTCAGGCGACCATCGTCCAGCACCTGCAGCAGCACGTTGAACACGTCCGCGTGCGCCTTCTCGACCTCGTCGAGCAGGATCACCGAATAGGGCTTGCGCCGCACCGCCTCGGTCAGATAGCCGCCCTCCTCGTAGCCGACATAGCCCGGCGGGGCACCGATCAGCCGCGCCACGGAGTGCTTCTCCATGAACTCCGACATGTCGATGCGCACCATGGCGTCCTCGGTGTCGAACAGGAACTCGGCCAGCGCCTTGGTCAGCTCGGTCTTGCCGACGCCGGTCGGCCCCAGGAACAGGAAGGAGCCGTTGGGCCGGTTGGGATCGGACAGCCCGGCACGGGCACGGCGGATGGCGTCGGACACGGCCTTGACCGCCTCGTCCTGGCCCACCACGCGCTTGCGCAGGAACTCTTCCATGCGCAGCAGCTTCTCGCGCTCGCCTTCCAGCATCTTGGACACCGGAATGCCGGTCCACTTGGACACCACTTCCGCAATCTCTTCCTCGGTGACCTTGTTGCGCAGCAGCTTGAACTCCTGCTTTTCGGCCTCCTGCGCCATCTGCAGCGACTTCTCCAGATCCGGGATCTTGCCGTACTGGATCTCGGACATGCGCTGCAGGTCGCCGGCACGACGCGCGGTCTCCAGCTCGACGCGGGCGCGCTCCAGCTCTTCCTTGATGTGCTGGGTGCCCTGCACCGCCGCCTTCTCGGCCTTCCAGATCTCCTCGAGATCCGAATACTCGCGTTCCAGCTTCTCGATCTCCTTTTCCAGGGCATCGAGCCGCTTCTTCGAGGCCTCGTCGGTCTCCTTCTTCAGCGCCTCGCGCTCGATCTTGAGCTGGATCAGTCGGCGTTCCAGCCGGTCCATGGTCTCCGGCTTGGAGTCGATCTCCATGCGGATGCGCGAGGCCGCCTCGTCGATCAGATCGATGGCCTTGTCGGGCAACTGGCGATCGGTGATGTAGCGGTGCGACAGGGTCGCCGCCGCCACGATCGCGGGGTCGGTGACCTCCACGCCATGGTGCACCTCGTACTTCTCCTTGAGGCCACGCAGGATGGCGATGGTGTCCTCGACCGTGGGCTCGTCCACGATCACCTTCTGGAAACGCCGCTCGAGGGCCGCGTCCTTCTCGATGTACTGCCGGTACTCGTCCAGGGTGGTGGCGCCGATGCAGTGCAGCTCGCCGCGGGCCAGCGCCGGCTTGAGCATGTTGCCCGCATCCATGGCACCCTCGGCCTTGCCGGCACCGACCATGGTGTGAATCTCGTCGATGAACAGGATGATCTGGCCTTCCTGCTTGGCCACGTCGTTGAGCACTGCCTTCAGGCGCTCCTCGAACTCGCCGCGGAACTTGGCGCCGGCGATCAACGCGGCCATGTCCAGCGACAGCAGGCGCTTGGTCTTCAGGCCTTCCGGCACCTCGCCGTTGACGATGCGCTGGGCCAGGCCCTCGACGATGGCGGTCTTGCCGACGCCGGGCTCGCCGATCAGCACCGGGTTGTTCTTGGTCCGCCGCTGCAGGATCTGCACCACGCGGCGGATCTCGTCATCGCGACCGATGACCGGGTCGAGCTTGCCCTGCTCGGCCTTCTCGGTCAGATCGATGGTGTACTTCTCGAGCGCCTGGCGCGTCTCTTCGGCATTGGGGTCATCCACGGTCTGTCCTCCGCGCATCTTCTCGATCGCCTCCTCGATGAGGCCCCGGGTGGCACCGGCCTTGCGCAGCAGCTCGCCGACCTCGCCCTTGTCTTCCACGGCGGCGAGCACGAACAGCTCGCTGGAGATGTACTGGTCCTTGCGCTGCTGGGCCAGCTTGTCGGTGACATTGAGCAGCCGCGCCAGCTCGTTGGAGATGTGCACCTCGCCGGCGGCGCCCTCCACCTGCGGCAGCCGGTCCAGCGCCTCGCTCAACTGCGAGCGCAGCAGGTTGACGTTGACGTCGGCCTGCTGCAGCAGATGGCGCACGCTGCCGCCTTCCTGGTCGAGCAGGGCCGCCAGCACGTGCGCCGGCTCGATGAACTGGTGATCGCGCCCCACGGCAAGGCTCTGCGCGTCGGCCAGCGCCATCTGGAACTTGCTGGTGAGTTTGTCCATTCGCATGATGATCGGTCTCCGAAGCCTGAAATTCTCGTTGTCAGAGCATGTGGGGGGAGCCGGCGGGCATTTCAAGGCCGGCCGACGGGGAAATTCGGCTTTATTAACCCGGCAACCGAAATGTGTCGTGTTCCGCCGGGTTATTGAACGTTACGGGGCATCCTGCAGCCCCGATGAAGGCCCGAAGGGCCGGAATCCGGGAAAGCGCGGCCTGTTCCCGGATGTCGCTTCGCGCCATCCAGGCTACGAAAACCTCGGGCGTTTATGTAATCCTCAATCAATAGTCGCCCAGCGGGGTGCGTTCGCAGGCGTTGAGACGCGTATAGGCGGCCCAGGCGGGGGCATCGGGGCGGGCGGCGAAATGGTCGAAGCGCCGCGCCAGGGCGTCCAGGTGCTGGAGGCGGTCGAGCAGCGCGAGCTGGCGCTCCAGCTCCAGCCGTGCGCCGTCCAGGCGCCAGTAGGCGTCCTGGTCCTCGCGCATGGGCACATACAGGGGATGGCTGCGGACCAGGGCCTGTGCCTCGGCGAGATCCTCGCGCAGGAAGCGCGCATAGCCGAGGGTGTGGGGCCAGCGCACCTGCGGAAAGCGCGCGACCAGTTCCCGCGCAATCACGCCACGGGCGCCGGCGGCCGCCGCCCGGTGACGGTCCTGGCGGTCGCTCAGGACCTTCAGCCGGGCCGACCAGGCCAGCCGCCGCGGATGGATGGCGCGGCGCAGGGGTCGCACCGCGGGGTCGATGCCCAGGGTGCGCGCCAGCTCGATGACCAGCGGCCGGAAGGGATTGTCGGGCGCGGGTGTGACCGGAACCAGTGGCAGGTACCAGGGTGCCTGGTCCAGCAGCCATTGCTCGGAGGTACTGCGCGGGATGTCGGTGGAACGGGCGGCGACCAGGGTATAGAGATGCGCCTCGTAGGGGTCGACCCGGCCATCGCCGTTGCCATCGGGATCGAAGGCCAGCGGCGCGCCGTCCCGCGCCCTGCCGGACAGGGCGGCGAAGAAATAGGTGCTGTAGCCACGGTAATTGCCCGCGTCCAGATCCGCCGTACAGCCCTCCGCGAGCCCGTCCTCGGACACCGCCATGAAACCGCAGACACGGCCGTCGGGCGGCCTGCCGTCCGGCCAGGCCAGGCGGGCAAAAGCGCCCGCATGGCACTGGGTCATGACGAAACGGAAGCGGCTGCCGGGGGGCGGGCCCGCGCGCGCGACGACCCCCTGCAGGTCGGCCACGGTCACCCGCTCGTGATCCCAGAGATCCAGCCGGCTGCCGCCTTCCGCGCGCGCGGCGGGCGAGCCGTGACCGGCGTACACCAGCCAGCCCTCCTCGCCTGCGCCCAGCGCGGGCAGGCCCCGCGCCAGTGCCTCGAGCACTGCCCTGCGACTGGCCGGTCCGTCCACGTCCGCCAGCCGGTGATTGCGATAGCCGTTGCCGTTGAGCATGTAGGTGTCCAGCACCCGCGCCAGCGGCTGCAGCGCGGCGTCGGCCTCGTCGGGGCGGCGCCACTCCTTGACGTCGGGGCGGGGATCATCGCCGTCGGTGAACCATGTCCCGATGCGGGCCCGGGGCAGGCGTTCGGCCATGACCCGGCGCGCAAAGGCGACATTGCGTTCGATCTGGACCTGGGAATGTTCCAGCTCCGGACCGCCTCCGACGATCCAGACCCGATCGGCGGCCACCGCGGACAGCGGCAGCAGACAGCACAGAAAGGGCAGCAGGCGACGCATGCCCCGATGGTAACCGGGGGGGCACAGTCAGGTCATCCGGGAACGCGGCGCGATGCGGGCTAGCCCGCATATTGCACCAGGGGCTGCGGATGATGGCGGATTTGCAGCCGGGCTCGGGGCGGGCTGGCGCTCAAGCCGTAGCCGTCGCTACGGCTTGAGTGAAGCACCTCCGAGGCCGAGCGAAAATCCGCCAGGGCCGCAGCAGGATGCGGGCGGGCGCAAGTTGTCCTCAGGGCCATGGGCAAGAACTCCGGTTCATTGCCCGCCAACACAACAGGTTGCCTGCCGCCCGCTTCCGCCCTGGTGCGATATGCGGGCTAGAAGAAGCTGCCGGCCCCGATCAGGTGACGGCGCCAGTAGGGATTCTCGAGGCTGGCCCTGGACACCCGCTTGCCCGAGGCGGGCGCATGGATGAACTGGCCGTCGCCGGCATAGATGCCAACGTGGGAGATCCGGGTCCCTGCCAGCCGGAAGAACAGCAGATCGCCCGGACGGATGCGCGACAGCGGCACCCTGCGCGCCGCACGCCACTGGGCCTGGGCGGTGCGCGGCACCTGCACACCGGCGCGGCCATGGCTGTAGCGCACCAGCCCGCTGCAGTCGAAGCCGCGCGGATCGCTGCCGCCGTAGCGATAGGGCGCGCCCAGCTGGCGGGCCGCCGTCTCCAGCACCAGCCGCCGCGGGCCACTGACGGTGCGCGCCGGCGCCGGCCGCCCGGATGCCGGCTCGACCGCAGGCGCGACTGCCGCATCGCGCGACGGGCTGGCGGCGCAGCCGGCCAGCAGCCAGACGGTCAGGGCCAGCAGGACTGCAGTGATTCGCATCTCGACCTCCGTGCGAGGGTCCTGGCCCTGAAGGCGTCCGCCCGGCGCCGATTCTTGAGACCACCGCGCGCGAAGCGTGAACCGGCGCACAGGACCGGAGCGCCTACTTCTTGTAGACCTTCCTGCGAAACAGGTCGTTGCGCCGGCTCACCAGCCGGTCCAGGAACAGCAGGCCATCGAGGTGATCCATCTCGTGCTGCACGGCGCGCGCCTCGAAGCCCTCCATGTCGAACGACAACGGCCGGCCGTGCCGGTCCAGGGCCTCGAGGTGGATCTTCTCGGCCCGGATCACGTTGCCGGTATAGTCCGGCACCGACAGACAGCCCTCGCGGCCGACGGCATAACCCTCCCATTCGGTGATTTCCGGATTCACCAGGATCAGGTGGCCATGATTGGGCACCGGCCGCTTCATGTTCGAGACATCCACGATCACGATACGCTGGAAACGCCCCACCTGGGGCGCGGCAATGCCGACCGCGCCGGGACCGGCGAGGCGGGTCTCCTCCAGGTCGTCTATGAAGGCCTGCAGCGCACCGTCGAATTCGGCAACCGGCTCGGAGACCGTTTTCAGGCGCGGGTCGGGATAGACCAGGATGTCCAGCACCGCCATGGGCTTCAGCCGATCAGGGTCTCGATGGGCTGGATGTCCACTTCGATGCCCTCCTGGGCGACGATCTCCAGCGCCGACTCCAGGGCCTCGATGCCCTCCTGCGCCTGACCCTCGATGGTCATGATGTAGACCGGCGCCGCCTCGCTGCCGCCGACATCCGACTGCAGGTCGGTGATGTTCATGCCCGCCTCGGCCAGCGCGCCCGTGACCTGGGCCACGATCCCCGCACGATCGGCCCCGAACACCGTCACCCGCACGTCGGGAATGACATGCCGATGCAGATGGCCCTCGATACGATCCACGTGCAGATGCAGACCGAGGGAATCGACCACGGGTTCGAGGAGACCCTCGAGTTCCCGGCCCCGGCCCTCGAACCGCACCATCATCATAATGGCGAAGTTGCCCCCCAGTCGCATCATCGCGGCCTCGCCCAGATTGGCGCCGCCCTGATAGAGCGCTGCGGTGACCTTGGCGACGATACCCGGCCGGTCCTCGCCGACCAGAGTGAGCATGTACCAGTGACTCATGTGCCTGCCCTCCCCTCGCTCGCCCCATTATGCACGGCCGGCAGGGGGATGCCATGCCTGGCCCGCACATTTGGAAAGGGTGGCTCAGTGCAGGGTGGCGTGTGCCAGATAGATGGTGAGGACACCGGCCAGAATGAGCGCCATCTGCTGAGCGGTGGCAGCCGGGTGGGCGCGACGGTGCAGGGTGGGGATCAGGTCCGCGACCGCGATGTAAATGAAACTGGCGGCAGCCAGCGCCAGTACGTAGGGCACCAGCATCTGGGCGGCACCCAATGCGTGATAGGCCGCCAGGCCACCGATCACGGTGGTCAGGCTGGAAAGCATGTTGAAGGCAAAGGCCCGCACCCGACTGTAGCCACTGTGCAGCAGGATGGCGAAGTCCCCCACCTCCTGCGGGATCTCGTGGGCCGCCACTGCCACTGCGGTGACGATGCCGAGATGGATGTCGGTGAGAAAGGCGGCGCCGATGAGCACGCCGTCGACCAGGTTGTGGATGGCATCGCCGATCAGGATCAGGGTTCCGGCTGCCGGCTTTGCGTGCCCGCCATGCTCGGCATCGCCGTGCACCTCGCAGTCCGCCTCGTGACAGTGACGCCAGAGCACCAGTTTCTCCAGCAGGAAGAATCCCAGCACGCCGATCAGCACGGTTCCGGTGACCCGATGCGGGTCCGTGACCCCCGGCCCCTCCAGGGCATGCGGCAACAGCGCAAGAAAGGCTGCACCCAGCAACGCACCGATGGCGAAGCTCACGAAATGCGGCAGCAGGCGCACCCGCAGCGATTCCGGAAAGGCCAGGAAGGTCGCCGCGGCCAGCACGCTGAGCACGCCACCCAGCAGACTGAACAGCAGGATCCAGGTCAGAAGGGACATCGGGGCCGGGGCCTCCAGTCAGGCGGAACCGGCGATGATAAAGGAGCGGGGTGCGGGGTGCCAGGTGGGCGCGTGAGGCGTGAGGCGTGAGGCGTGAGGCGTTCAGAGTGTGGCTCGGGTGAAGCGAAGCGAAACCCGGGGCACTGCCCGGTGGCGCACCGCCCTTCACGCCCGCCACACCAGGGTCGCCATGCGTCCGGTCACACCGTCGCGGCGATAGGAATAGAAGCGCTTCGCATCCGCGAAGGTGCACTCGCCACCCCCATGCACGCTGCCCACCCCCGCGCGCGCCAGCCGCTGCCGGGCGAGCAGGTAGAGATCGGCAAGAAGATGGCCGGGGCGGGCCGCGGGGCGGAAGGCGGCCGCCGCGCCGGCGTCCGCGGCCAGGAAGGCATCCCGCACCTCGGGGCCGACCTCGAAGTGATCGGGACCGATGGCCGGCCCCAGCCAGGCAACGAGGCCGGCACCGCCACCCAGCGCAGCGACGCCGGCCTCCAGCACGCCGGCGGCCAGGCCGCGCCAGCCGGCGTGCAGCGCAGCCACCGCCGAACCGTCGCGCCGCGCCAGCAGTACCGGCAGGCAGTCTGCGGTGAGCACCACGCAGACCCGGCCCGGCCGGTCCGTCCAGCTGCCGTCGGCAGGCCCGGCAGCCGGTCCCTCACCGGCCGGAATGACGCCGCGTCCATGGACCTGCAAAAGCCAGCAGGGCTCGGCGGGCAGGCCCGCCGCCCGCCGCAGCAGCGCCCGGTTGGCGGCCACCGCTGCCGGGTCGTCGTCGACATGATCGGCCAGATTGAACTCGGCGAAGGGGCCGCGACTGACACCGCCGCTGCGCAGGGTGGACAGCGCCCGCACGCCGGGCGGCGCCGGCCAGTCGGGTTCGATCCAGAGTCCAGCGGTCACGACGCATCCCCGGCGTCGCCACGCAGCGCCGCCAGCAGGGCCGCGAAGTCCTCCGGCAGGGGCGCCTGCCAGCGGCAGGCCTCCCCGGTCAGCGGATGCACCAGTCCCAGCTCGGCGGCGTGCAGCGCCTGGCGGCGGAAACCCTGCAACGCCGCGCGCAGGGCCTCGCCCGCGCCCTTCGGCAGCCGCGGGCGCCCGCCATAGACGGGATCGCCGACGATGGGGTGGCGGATGTGGGCCATGTGTACCCGGATCTGGTGGGTGCGCCCCGTTTCCAGCTTCACGTCGAGCAGGGTATGCGCCGGGAAGCGCTCGGCGATGCGGTAGTGGGTCACCGCCGGCCTGCCGCCGCTGCGCAGCACCGCCTGGCGCTTGCGGTCCACGGGATGGCGACCGAGGGGCGCATCGACCGTGCCGCCGGCCGTCATCGTCCCCTGTACCAGTGCCAGGTAGCGCCGACTCATACTGCGTTCCGCCAGTTGTGCCACCAGCGACTGGTGCGCGGCAAGGGTACGGGCGACCACCAGCAGGCCGCTGGTGTCCTTGTCGAGGCGGTGGACAATGCCGGCGCGCGGTATGGCGGCCAGTTCGGGGGCATGGTGCAGCAGCGCGTTCTGCAGCGTGCCCGCCCAGTTGCCGGCGGCCGGATGCACCACCAGCCCGGCGCGCTTGTCGATCACCAGCAGCGCCTCGTCCTCGTGCACGATGCGGAGCGGCAGGTCCTCGGCCGCGACCTCCGGCGCCCGCTCCAGCTCGGCATCGACGGTCACGGCCTCGCCGCCGACCACCTTGATGTTGGGGCGGGTCACCGCCCGACCGTCGACGCGCACGGCACCGGCCCGCACCCACTGTTGCAGCCGGCTGCGGGAGTAGTCGGGGAACAGCGCCGCCAGTGCCTGGTCGAGGCGCTGGCCGGCCTGCTCGGGGGCGATTTCGGCGGAGAGTCGGATGCGATCGGACATGAATGGCGGGCAGTGCGCTCAGGCTGCGAGTGTAGCCGATTGCGCCGGGCGGGGCGACGCACACGGCTTCGGGTATACTGTCGCGACCCGGCCGCAAGGCCATAGTCCAAGGACCGATCGCCCCATGACCCGACTGTTCGCTCCCCTGCTGGCCCTGCTCCTGGCACTCACCGGCTGTTCGCTGCTGCCGGACCAGATCGACGAAACGAAGGGCTGGTCGGCACAGAAGCTGTATGCCGCGGCCAAGGACGCACTGAACAGCGGCAACTACGAGCGGGCCATCGATCTCTACGGCAAGCTGGAGGCCCGCTATCCCTTCGGCCGCTATGCCCAGCAGGCGCTGCTGGAATCGGCCTATGCCTATTACAAGTACGACGAACCGGATACGGCCATCGCCACCCTGGACCGATTCATCCGTACCTACCCGCGCCATCCCAACCTGGCCTATGCCTTCTATCTGAAGGGGCTGGCGAACTTCAACCGGGGGGAGAGCTTCATCGATCGCTACCTGCCGCGCGATCCCTCCGAGCGCGACGCCGGGGCGGCACGCCAGTCCTTCTTCGACTTCCAGGAACTGGTGCGCCGTTTCCCCGACAGCCCCTACGCGCGCGACGCGCGCCAGCGCATGATCTTCCTGCGCAACAACCTGGCGCGCTACGAAATCCATGCCGCGGACTACTACATGCGCCGTGGCGCCTACGTGGCAGCGGCCAACCGTGCCCGCTACGTGATCCAGAAGTACCCTGGCACGCCTGCGGTGCCCGATGCGCTGCAGATGCTGGTGCGCGCCTACCGGGCACTGGGACTGGACGATCTCGCCGCCGATGCCGAACGCGTCTATCGCCTCAACTACCCCGACCGCCCGCTGCCCTCGCCCGACCATGGCTGATCGGGGCGACCCGTGAACGCCGGACCACCGCCATTGCCCGACATGCTCGCCGCCCTGATCGGCACGCCCTCGGTGAGCAGCGTCAACCCGAACCTCGACCAGGGCAACCGCGCGGTCATCGAGCTGCTCGCTGCCTGGCTGGACGATCTCGGCTTTGCGGTCGAGATCCGGCCCCTGGCCGGGCGACCGGACAAGGCCAACCTGATCGCCACCCTCGGCCGCGGGCCAGGCGGGCTGGTGCTCGCCGGTCATACCGATACCGTGCCGTGGGACGAGGGCCGCTGGCGCAGCGATCCCTTCCGACTCACCGAACGCGACGGCCGCCTCTACGGACTCGGCACCGCTGACATGAAATCGTTTCTCGGCCTGGCCATCGAGGCCGCCCGCGAACTGCGGCCGGAACGGCTGGCCGCGCCGCTGGTGATCCTCGCCACCGCCGACGAGGAGTCCTCCATGAGTGGCGCCCGTGCCCTGGTGGACGCCGGCCGGCCACTGGGTCGCCACGCGGTGATCGGCGAACCCACCGGGATGCGGCCGGTACGCATGCACAAGGGCATCCTGATGGAGGCGATCCGCCTGCGCGGCCGCTCCGGACACTCCAGCGACCCGAGCCTCGGCAACAGCGCGCTCGACGGCATGGCTGCGGTGCTGCAGGCGCTGCTCGCCTGGCGTGCCGAACTCCAGGCACGCCACCATGAACCGGCCTTTGCGGTGCCCGTACCCACGCTCAACCTGGGCCACATCCATGGCGGTGACAATCCCAATCGCATCTGCGCCGAATGCGAGCTGCACATCGACCTCAGACCGCTGCCGGGCATGGACCTGGAGGCACTGCGTGCCGAGCTGCGGGCGCGCGCCGAGGCCGCGGTGGCCGGCACCGGCCTGGCGGTGGAAACCTTCCCGCTGTTCGAGGGCACGCCGGCCATGGCCACGCCGGCGAGCACCGAGATCGTGCGCACTGCCGAGGCCCTCACCGGCCACGGCGCCGAGGCGGTCGCCTTCGGCACCGAAGGCCCCTATCTCACCGAACTGGGGATGGACACCGTCATACTCGGCCCCGGCGACATCGACCAGGCCCATCAGCCCGACGAGTACCTCGCCCTCGAACGCATCGACCCCATGCTGCGCATCCTGCGGGAACTGATCGCACGCTTCTGTCTGCGGGCCTGACGTCTGCAGGGCGGGAACGGTGCAGTGAAATGACGAGCACGGCCTGCGGCCTTTGTCACCTTCTCCTCACGCCTCACGCCTCACGCCTCACGCCTCACGCCTCACGCAATGTTTTACCCACCGCCCCGTTTGGGTTACAAATGCACGCTGACCCCAGGGGAATGCCGTCACCGTGAACAGAAAACAGCCCGCCTGCAGCTTCGTCGAGGCCTTTCGCCATTCGGCACCCTACATCCATGCCCATCGCGGGCGGACCTTCGTGGTGTCCTTCACCGGCGAGGCGGTTGCCGATGATGAAAGTTTCCCGGCGCTGACCCATGACATCGCCCTGCTGCACAGCCTGGGCATCCGCCTGGTGCTGGTGCATGGCGCCCGCCCCCAGATCGAGCGGCGCCTGCAACAGCGCGGCATCGAGCTTCAATATGCCAACGGACTGCGCATCACCGACGACGCCGCCCTCGAATGCGTGAAGGAGGCTGTCGGCACGGTGCGGGTGGAGATCGAGGCCCGGCTGACCACCAGCATGGCGGCCTCGCCACGACCCGGCCTGCGCCTGGGCGTCAGCTCCGGCAACTTCGTCACCGCCCGCCCGCTGGGCATCCGCGACGGCATCGACTACTGCCATACCGGCGAGGTGCGCCGCATCGACGGCGAGGCCATTCGCGAGGAACTGGCGCGCCAGCGCATCGTACTGCTGTCGCCGCTCGGCTATTCGCCGACGGGCGAGGTCTTCAACCTGCACGCGGAAGAAGTCGCCACCGCGGCCGCCACCGAGCTGCGGGCGGACAAGCTCATCCTGCTGGTCGAGGGCCGCGGCCTGCTGGACGGCCGCCGGCGGCTGATCCGCCAACTGGATCCCGCCGGTGCCGAGGCCGTACTCGCCGGCCGCCGGCGGCTGGACGAGGACATGCGTCGCCACCTGGAAAGCGGGCTGACCGCGCTCAAGCGCGGCGTGCGCCGCGTGCACCTGGTCGGCCGCGCCGTCGACGGCGCCCTGCTGCAGGAGCTCTTCACCCGCGACGGCGCAGGCACCCTGGTCACGGCGGAGACCTACGAGGGCCTGCGCCAGGCCGGCATCGACGACGTTGGCGGCATCCTCGAGCTGATCGAGCCGCTGGAGGCCGAGGGCGTGCTGGTCAGGCGCTCGCGCGAGCTGCTGGAAATGGAGATCGACCGTTTCATGGTCATGGAACGCGACGGCATGATCATCGCCTGCGCCGCCCTGTATCCCTTCGGCAAGGTGGGCGAGCTGGCCTGCCTGGCGGTGCATCCCGACTACCGCAGCGAGGGCCGCGGCGACCAGCTGCTGGAGGCCATCGAACGCCGCGCGCGGCAGCAGGGCATCCAGCGCCTGTTCGTGCTCACCACCCGCGCCGCGCACTGGTTCCAGGAACGCGGCTTCCGCAGGGGCGAGGTCGGCGACCTGCCGGTCCGGCGCCGCAGCCTGTACAACTATCAGCGCAACGCCCGGGTACTGATCAAGCCGCTGGACGGCGCGCGATGACCGGCCCGCAGTGCTCCCCGGCATGCCGCTGACCCTGTTGCAGATCACCGACGCCCACCTGTTCGCCGATCCCGGCGGCCGGCTCAAGGGGGTGTGCACGGACGACTCGCTGGCGCGGGTGGTCACCGAGGCCCGCCGGCGCTGGCCGCGCGTCGATGCCGTTCTGGCCACCGGGGATCTCGCCCAGGACGGCTCGGCCGACGGCTATCGCCGTTTCCTCGAACGGGTGGCTGCCTGGGACGCGCCGGTGCTCTGCCTGCCCGGCAACCACGACCGGCCGACGACCCTGTTCGAGGCTGCGGGTGGCCCCTCGCAGTCGCGCCGGCTCGTGCTCGGCAACTGGGACCTGCTGGGACTGGACAGTGCGCTCGCCGGCAGCCCGGCGGGGCATCTCGCCGAAGCGGAGTTCGAGCGCCTGTCCGCCTGGCTGTCGGACAGGGATGACCGCCACCGGCTGCTTTGCATCCATCATCCGCCGCACGCAGTCGGCAGCCGCTGGCTGGATACCATGCGCATCGACAATGGCGACGCACTCCTCGCGCGCTGCCGCGACCCGCGCGTGAAGGCGCTCGTGTTTGGCCATGTGCACCAGACGCACGACAGCCCGCACGGCAGGCTGCGCCTGCTGGGCGCGCCCTCGACCTGTTTCCAGTTCCTGCCCGGCTCCGACGACTTCGCGCTCGATCCGGTTCCGCCCGGTTACCGCTGGCTGCGGTTGCACGAGGACGGCCGGATCGACACCGGTGTGGAGCGCATCGCCGAACTGCCCGAGGGCCTGGACCTTTCGCCCGAGGGCTATTGAGCGGCGACGGCCGGACCCGTTCCCCGGATTGCGCCGCGCGGCATCGGGATCACGGCCTGGCCCGCATGGCTCGCCGGAAGCCGATGGCGGCTGCCAGCACCACCAACCCCAGCACCGCCGCGGTCAGGCGCACGCCCAAGCCCTCGGCGATACTGCCGGCGAGCAGGTTGCCGAGCGGCGACAGGCCGATGAAGATCACCGAGAACAGCGACATCACCCGGCCGCGCAGGGCATCGGGGGCGTGCAGCTGCAGGAAGGTGTTGGTCGCCGCCACCAGCGAGGTGAGCGAGAAGCCGACCAGGGCCAGCACCGGCAGCGCCAGCACCAGCACCGGGGTCCGGGAGAACAGCAGCAGCGCGGCGCCCAGCGACAGGCCGGCCAGCCCGATCATCCCTTCCAGGCCGTCGGTGCCCTCGCGCCGTGCCAGCCGCAGCGCGCCCAGCAAGGCACCCAGCCCGGCCGCGCCCACCAGCAGGCCGAGCTGTTCCGCGGCACCGCCGAACACCTCGCGGGCAAACACCGGCATCAGCACCAGGTAGGGGTTGGCGAACAGTGCCACCGCCCCGACCAGCAGCAGCGGCCGCCGCAGGGCATCGGTCCGCCAGGCAAGGCGCAGACCGTCGAGCACGCCGCCCCGCCGCAACCCTGCCGGCCGGTCATCGGCGAGATCGGTACGCAACAGGGCCGCAATGACGAACAGGAAGCTGGCGGCATTGATGACAAACACCCAGCCCTCGCCGACCAGACCGACCAGCCAGCCCGCGGTGACCGGCCCCAGACTGCGGGCCAGATTGAAGGTAGCGGAGTTGAGCGCCACCGCGTTGGGCAGATCCTGGCGCGGCACCAGCTCGGCCACCAGCGCATGGCGGGCCGGGATTTCGATGGCGTGCACCAGCCCCAGCAGGGTGGCGAGCAGCAGGATGTGGCCGACCTCGATGGTGCCGGCGAGCGTGAGCATGCCCAGTGCCAGCGCCTGCAGGGCGGCCAGGGCCTGGGCCCAGACAAACAGCCGGCGTCGCGGCAAGTGATCGGCGACGGCGCCGCCGAGCAGACCGAACAGCAGCACCGGCGCCAGCGACAGGAAACCGACCAGGCCGAGCATGAAGCTGGATTCGGTCAACCGGTACACCAGCCAGGCCTGGGCGAGGTTCTGCATCCAGGTGCCGTGCAGCGACACCAGTTGTCCCAGGAAGTACAACCGGTAGTTGCGATGGCGCAGGGAACGAAACAGGCGGAGTCCGGGCATGGCGTGCGGAGGACGCCCCCGGGTCAGCGCACCAGCTGGTTGAGCTCGAAGATG
The DNA here is from genome assembly GCF_027000115.1 of Thiohalobacter sp. Taxonomy (NCBI): domain Bacteria; kingdom Pseudomonadati; phylum Pseudomonadota; class Gammaproteobacteria; order Thiohalobacterales; family Thiohalobacteraceae; genus Thiohalobacter; species Thiohalobacter sp. Next base: position 123,608 of record NZ_JALTON010000039.1, read on the forward strand.
GGCAGCAGGATGGCGAGCACGATGACCAGCACCATCAGGCCCATGGCAACGATCAGCAGGGGTTCCAGCAGGCCCATCAGGGTAGCGATCAGGGACTCGATCTCGCGTTCCTGGGCCACGGCCGCGCGTTCCAGCATGTCCTCGAGATTGCCGCTGGCCTCGCCGCTGGCGATCAGGTGCAGGGTCAGCGGCGGGAAATAACCGCCGGTCTCCAGCGCCGACTGCAGGCTGGCGCCCTCGCGCACCCGGCGCGCACCGGCCTCCACCGCCTCGCGCATGACCAGATTGCCCATGACCTGGGCGGCGATGCGCAGGCCTTCCAGTACCGGCACGCTGCTGGCGGTGAGGATGCTGAAGGTGCGCGCAAAGCGCGCCGCGTTCACCCCCCGCACCAGACGCCCGATCAGCGGCAGCCGCAGCAGCAGGGCATGAAAGGCGCGCCGCGGCCCCTGCCGCCGCAGCAACAGCGCCAGGCCGATGCCGCCCGCGACCAGCGCCAGCAGCAGCCAGATGCCCTGGTGCTGCAGGAACTCGCTGACCGCGATCAGGGCGCGGGTCAGCCAGGGCAATTCCTGGCCGATGTTCTCGAACACCTGCACCACCTGCGGCACCACGTAGGTGAGCAGCAGCACGGCGACGGCCAGCGCCATCACCGTCAGCAGCACGGGATAGAAGAGTGCGAGCTGGATCTTCTGGCGCAGGGCCTGGCGGCTTTCGGTGTAGTCGGCCAGCCGCTCCAGCACCAGGTCGAGATGGCCGGACTGCTCGCCGGCCGCGACCGTGGCCCGGTAGAGTTCAGGAAACACGCCGGGGAAATCGGCCAGACCGCGGGCCAGGCTGTGCCCTTCCAGCACCCGTGCGCGTACCCCCAGCAACATGCTCGACAGTGCCGGCTTCTCGGTCTGCCGGGCCACGGTGCGCAGTGCCTCCTCCAGCGGCAGGCCGGACCGCACCAGGGTCGCCAGCTGCCGGGTCAGCAGCGCAAGGTCGCCGGCGCTGGCGCGGAAGCGCCTGCGCGGACGGCCGCCCTTCTGCTCATGGCCTGCCGCCGGCGCACCGGCGACCGGCTCGACACGGAGCGGGGTGAGCGACTGCTCGCGCAGGGCCTGGCGCACCTGGCGCGCGCTGTCGCCCTCCAGCACGCCCCTGCGCTCGCGGCCGCGCGCATCCAGCGCCCGGTATTCGAAGGCGCTCACGCCACGCCCTCCCGGGAGTGACGGCCGCTGGTCCGCTGCTGCAAGGCGAGAAGGAACATGGCCCCCGAGGCGTCAGTCGCTGCGCGTCACGCGCAGGATTTCCTCGACCGTGGTCTCGCCGGCAAGCACCTTGCGCACGCCATCGGCCTGCAGGCCGGGAAGGCGTTCGCGCGCCCTGCGTTCCAGGGCCTGCTCGCCGGCGCCGTCATGGATCATCTGCGCAAGCGTATCGTCCACCTCGACCAGCTCGTAGATGCCGGTACGACCCTGATAGCCGAGCTGGGCACAGGCCTCGCAACCGACGGCACGATACAGCGTCGGCGGCTGGTCCGCCGGCACGCCCAGCCAGGCACAGTCGGTTTCGTTGGCGGTGTAGGCCGTCTTGCACTGCGGGCAGAGCACGCGCACCAGCCGCTGCGCGAGCACGCCGATCAGGCTGGACGACAGCAGGAACGGCTCCACGCCCATGTCGCGGAGGCGGGTGACGGCCCCGACGGCGCTGTTGGTGTGCAGCGTGGACAGCACCAGATGGCCGGTGAGCGATGCCTGGACCGCGATCTCGGCCGTCTCCAGGTCACGGATCTCGCCGACCATGACCACGTCCGGGTCCTGGCGCAGGATGGCGCGCAGGCCGCGGGCGAAGCTCATGTCCACCTTCGTGTTGACCTGGGTCTGGCCGATGCCGTCGAGGTAGTACTCGATCGGATCCTCGACGGTGAGAATGTTGCGCGAGCGGTCGTTGAGCCGCGACAGCACGGCATACAGGGTCGTGGTCTTGCCGGACCCGGTCGGACCGGTCACCAGGATGATGCCGTGCGGCTTGCGGATCAGCCGCTCCATGGCATCGAGCGTCTCGCAGCCCATGCCCAGATGCTCGAGATCCAGCCGCCCGGCCTGCTTGTCCAACAGCCTGAGCACCACGCGCTCGCCCTGCCCGCTCGGCAGGGTGGACACGCGCACGTCCACCGCGCGGCCCGCCAGCCGGAGCGAGATGCGGCCGTCCTGTGGCAGCCGCTTCTCGGCGATGTCGAGCTTCGCCATCACCTTGATGCGGGACACGATCAGCGGCGCCAGCACCCGGGGCGGCTGCAGCACCTCGCGCAGCACGCCGTCGACGCGGAAGCGCACCACCAGCCGGTTCTCGTAGGTCTCGATATGAATGTCGGAGGCGTTCTCGCGGATGGCCTCGGTGAGCAGGGCATTGATCAGCCGGATGATGGGCGCGTCGTCCTCGGCATCGATCAGGTCCTCCGGCTCCGGCAGCTGCTCGGCGACCTGCATCAGGTCGGCGTCCTCGCCCAGCTCGCCGACCATCTGCATGGCCTGGGTCGAATCCTCCTCGTAGGCGCTGGCCACCAGGGCATCGAACTGCTCCGCCGGCACCCGCTCCAGCACCAGCGGCCGGCCCAGGCTGCGGCGCAGCTCCGCGAGCGCCACCGGACTGGCATCCGGGCGGCAACTGACCCGCGCATGATCGGCCTCCAGCGCCGTCACCAGCACGCCGTTGCGGCGCGCAAAGCCGATCGGCGGCCGGGCCGGCGCACACTCTGCTGCGGAAGGCGTCTCGCGCTCGCTCATTCGCTTTCGGGCAGGGGCTCGGGTTCGGTATGAATCAGCGGTGCCCCGCTGTCGTAGCCCGGCAAGGTGGGCACCTCGTTGTCCGGCATCAGCCGCACCCCCTGCTCACGCTTGTCGAGCTGCTTCGCACGCATGTAATTGTACTTGCCGGCGCTGACCTCGGTTTCGGTGGCGGCGTCGCGCAGGATGACCGGGCGCAGGAATACCATCAGGTTGCGCTTCTCCTTCTTGGTGCGCTGGGCCTTGAACAGGTTGCCGAGCAGCGGGATGTCGCCCAGCAGGGGCACCTTCTGCACCGACTCGGTGAGCCTGTCGTCGATCAGCCCGCCCAGCACCACCACCTGCCGGTCCGCGACCATCACGCTGGTCTTGATGGAACGCTTGTTGGTGACGATGTCGGCGGCGCCGCTGACCGCAGTCTCGGACACACTGGAACTCTCCTGCTCGATCTCCAGCTTGATGGCGTCGCCCTCGTTGATCTGCGGCCGCACCTTGAGGGTGAGGCCCACGTCCTGCCGCTGGATGGTCTGGAAGGGGCTGGTCGCGCCCTGGTTGGCGCCGGTATTGATGTACTGGCCGGTGACGAAAGGCACGTTCTGGGCCACCACGATCTCGGCCTCCTCGTTGTCGAGGGTAACGAGGGTCGGCGTGGACAGGATGTTGCTCTCGCTGTCGCTGGCCAGCGCCCGGACCAGCGCGCCGAGATTCAGTATCTCGGTACCGAGGAAGGTCGAGGTGCCCTCGAAATAGCCGAGGCTGAGCCCGTTGCCCACCCCGAGCGGGTTGGTGGCGGCACTGTTGATGGAAGTGGTGACGTCGAAGTTGGTGCCACCGATGCCGCCGGTCTTGTTGGCGTCGACGGCGGCCCGCCACTGTACCCCCAGTTCGGCGGCCTTGTCGGCCGTGATCTCGGCTATGACCGCTTCCACCAGCACCTGCGCCCGGCGCACGTCGAGCCGGCGGATCACGCCTTGCAGCGAGCGCACCACGTCCGGCGGCCCGGTGATGACCAGCGCATTGGAGGCCTCGTCGGCCTGGATGCTGACATTGAGCGCGGCCGGCTTGCCCTGCCCCTTGACCTGCTCCTTCTCGATGCTCTGGCTGACGCCGGTCAGCACCTCGACCAGGTCCTGGGCCTTGGCATACTTGAGATAGATCACATGGGTGTTGCCACCCCGCTCCAGCGGCGTGTCCAGATGCGAGATCACCGCACGCAGCCGCAGGCGCTCGGCACGGTCGCCGCCGAGCAGCACACTGTTGGTGCGCTCGTCGGCGATCAGCACGGGTCCGGTGGCCGCGGCCTGGGGCTTGCCCGGCTGCGCACGGTTGAGGCTGTTGAGGATACGCACCACCTCGGCGGCGGATGCGTGCTGCAAGGGGATGACCTCGATCTCGCCGTCGCTCTGCTGGTCGATGCGATGGACGATGGTCGCCAGCCGCTCGACGTTGTCGGCGCGGTCGGAAATGATGAGCACATTGGTCGCGGGGTAGGCGGCGAGGTGGCCCTGCTGCGGCACCAGCGGCCGCAGGATGGGCACCAGTTGCGCGGCGGGCACATTGTCGACCTGCAGCACCCGGGTGACCATCTCGTCGCCGCGCAGCTCGTGGTCCTGAACGGTGGGAATGCTGTCCTGCTTGGCGTTCACGTCCGGCACGATCTTGACCACCGCACCGGCCGGCACCGCGGCAAAGCCATGCACCTTAAGGATGGAGAGGAACACCTGATAGACCTCTTCGGTGTCCATCGGCCGCGAGGAAATCACCGTCACCCGGCCCTTGACCCGCGGATCGACGATGAAGTTGCGTCCGGTGATCTCGGCCACGGTACCGATCAGGGCCGAAATGTCGGCATCCTTGAGATTGAGGGTGACCGTCTCGGCGCGCGCCGCCATTGCCGTCACCCCGAGCAGCAGCACCGCCAGCCAGTGGCGCCACCCCCGCATGAAACCGTCCTGTGTGCCTGCCATTGTTGTTGTCCCGGTCAGGTGAGGTTGAAGTCGAGTTGAATCTGTTCGCTGCCGCGGCGGATGGTCACCGCCAGGGACCCGCTGCTGCGCAGGTCGTTGAGCAATTGCATGCCTCGGGCCGGCGAGTCCAGCTCGATGCCGTTGACCGCGGTGACCAGGTCACCCGGGCGCAGGCCGAGCTGCCGGAACAGCGCCGGCTTGCTGCCCGGGTAGAGCCGGAAACCCACGAAGCGGTTGTTCTCGCGGTGCGGCACCGGCCGCACCAGTTCGATCAGCGAACGCGGGTTGACGAGCACCTGCTCGCGGTAGCGGGCCAGGATCTCGCCCCCGGCGGCGCTGCCCTGCCTGGCGGGGCCAGGCGCGGGAATCGCCATGCGCTCCCGCGGCAGGCGCAGGGTCTCGTAGCGGCCGTTGCGCTCCAGGATCACCCGGTCGGGATAGATCCCGCTCAGGGTGACACCGGAGGTGATCTCGTCGCCGACCCGGTAGCTGCGCTCCTCGCCGCCGGCCCGGGCGATGATGGCGCGCGCCTGACCGGGCTCATCCGAGGCAATCAGGCCGCGCAGGGTCAGCCGCAGACGGGTTTCGGGCGCCTTGATGGGCCCGGGCCGGGCCACCGCCGTCGCCTCCGCCTTGCCGAAGAGGTGCCAGCCGGCGATGCGCCGGCCATCGGCGCCGGTCGGCGGCCGCGTAGCACCGACCGCCGTCTCGACCTCGGCCGGTTCCGGCGGCGGCAGCTCCGGCGGCGGCAGCAGTGCCCAGACCAGGCGCGCCAGCTGATAGAGCAGCAGCAGGGCGAGCAACAGCGTCACGCCCCGGGCCAGCCAGCGCCCGGGCGCCCCGCCCAGCCAGTGCCACAGTACCTCCCCCTGCATCGATCCTCCGTCTGGCGCGGATTCAGGATTCGCGGCGCGGTGCCCCGCCGGAGCCGCCACGGGCGCGTCGCCGGCCGCCCGGCTTGCCACTGCGGCCGTCGCGGCGCCCGCCGCCCTTGCCACCGCGGCCCCCCCCGCCGGGGCCGCCGCGGCGCGGCCGGCGCTCGATCTTCACCGGTGGTTGCAGTTCCACCATCCACTCGGCCGGTGGTGTTTCCACCGGTATCTTGTGACCGATGTATTCCTCGATCTCGGGCAGGGAATAGACATAGGTCTCGCAGGCGAAGCTGATGGCGTCGCCCTCGGCGCCGGCACGCGCGGTGCGGCCGATGCGGTGGACGTAGTCCTCGGCATCCTGCGGCAGGTCGTAGTTGATGACATGACTCACGTCGGGGATGTGCAGGCCGCGGGCGGCCACGTCGGTGGCCACCAGCACCGGCAGCTCGCCGCTCTGGAAGCGCTCCAGCAGCTTCTGGCGTTTCTTCTGGGGCACGTCGCCGGAGAGGATGGCGGCCGCGAAGCCATTGCCCTCGAGGTAGGCCCAGACCCGGTCGGCATCGCGCTTGGTGTTGACGAAGACGATGGTCCGGCGCGGGTCCATGTGTCGCAACAGGCCGATCAGCAGCGGGATCTTTTCCTCGTTGGCGGTGTGATAGAGCACCTCGCGGACGCGTTCGGCGGTCACCTGCTCCGGCTCCACCTGAACGATCTCGGGGTTGTTCATGTGCTCGTAGGCAAGCTCGGTGACCCGGTAGGACAGGGTGGCCGAGAACAGCAGCCCCAGACGCTGCTCCGGCTTCGGACAGCGCCGCAGCAGGTAGCGCACGTCCTTGATGAAGCCGAGATCGAACATGCGGTCGGCCTCGTCCAGCACCACCACCTGGGCGTGACGCAGGTCGAACACGCGCTGCTTGAAGTAGTCGATGATGCGCCCGGGCGTGCCGATGAGCACGTCCACCCCGGCGGCCAGGATCTCGCGCTGCTGCTCGTAGCCGGTGCCGCCGTAGGCCAGGCCGAAGCTCAGCCCGGTGTACTTGCCCAGCGCCAGCGCGTCGCGGTGGATCTGGATGGCCAGCTCCCGGGTGGGCGCCAGGATCAGGGCACGCACCTGGCTGGGCTTGCGCTCCGACGGCGCCGGCTGCTCCAGCAGGCGCTGGAAGGTAGCGAGCAGGAAGGCCGCCGTCTTGCCCGTGCCGGTCTGCGCCTGGCCGGCGACATCATGCCCGGCCAGCGCCAGCGGCAGCGCCTTGGCCTGGATGGGCGTGCAGTACTGGAAACCGGCTTCTTCCACCCCCTGCATGATCTCGGGCCGCAGCCCGAGGCTGGCGAAGGGCACATCCGTTATATGGGTATCACTCATGATCGCCGTAGCATACCCGAAATGCCGGGAAAGTGTCGCGCCTGCCCAGGAAATGCCGGCCGTGAACCGGCCCGCGCCGACAGGGACTTGAAAATGCGCCGGCTTTGATCGGACAATGCGCCAAGGCTGAAGGTCATGCCCCATGCCGGCGTACGGCGGACAACAGGATCCGAACCGTCCGCCGCCCCGCCGCCGGCCCCATCCCGTGGTCTCCCAAGGAGGTTTTTCCACCGTGAGCGACAAGATCATCCACGTCACCGACGACACCTTCGAAAGCGAAGTGCTCAACGCCCAGGAACCGGTCCTGGTCGACTACTGGGCAGAATGGTGCGGCCCCTGCAAGATGATCGCGCCCATCCTCGACGAGATCGCGGATGAGTATGCCGGCAAGATCAGGATCGCCAAGCTCAACATCGACGAGAATCCGCAGACGCCGCCCAAGTACGGCATCCGCGGCATCCCCACCCTGATGCTGTTCAAGGGCGGCAACGTGGAGGCGACCAAGGTGGGCGCCGTGTCCAAGTCCCAGCTCACGGCCTTCATCGACAGCAATCTCTGAACAGGCCCGGGCCGTCCGGCCGGGGGACTGGACGGCCCGCAGGCAGCGTGGTAGCCTTTCGAGCATAAAGAACCGAATTCCCAGCAGTACCTGCCGCTCGCCGGCAACCCCTACCCGAAGCTTTCCGTGAACCATGCCAGCCCGGCCCGCGGCCGCGCGCGATTCATTCAACCCTTCCCGAACCGTGTTCAAGCCATGAATCTGACCGAACTCAAGAAGAAACCCGCATCCGAAATCGTGGAACTCGCCCAGAGCATGGGCATCGACAACATCGCGCGCGCGCGCAAGCAGGACATCATCTTCGCCATCCTCAAGGCGCACGCCAAGAATGGCGAGGCCATCTTCGGGGACGGGGTACTGGAGATTCTCCAGGACGGCTTCGGCTTCCTGCGCTCGGCGGACAGTTCCTACCTGGCCGGCCCTGACGACATCTATGTCTCGCCCAGCCAGATCCGCCGCTTCAACCTGCGCACCGGCGACACGGTATCCGGCAAGATCCGCCCGCCCAAGGAGGGCGAGCGCTACTTTGCCCTGCTCAAGGTCAGCGAGATCAACTTCGAGCCCCCCGAGAACGCCAAGAACAAGGTGCTGTTCGAGAACCTGACCCCGCTGCACCCCACCGAGCGCCTGCAGCTCGAGCTGGGCAACGGCAGCACCGAGGACATCACCGCGCGGGTGATCGATCTCACCGCCCCAATCGGCAAGGGGCAGCGCGGCCTGATCGTCTCGCCGCCCAAGGCCGGCAAGACCATGCTGCTGCAAAACGTGGCCCAGAGCATCACCCACAACCACCCCGAGTGCTACCTGATCGTGCTGCTGATCGACGAGCGGCCCGAGGAAGTGACCGAAATGGCGCGCTCGGTGCGCGGCGAGGTGGTGTCCTCGACCTTCGACGAACCGGCCAGCCGCCACGTGCAGGTTGCGGAAATGGTCATCGAGAAGGCCAAGCGACTGGTCGAGCACAAGCGCGACGTGGTCATCCTGCTCGATTCCATCACCCGTCTGGCCCGCGCCTACAACACCGTGGTGCCCTCCTCGGGCAAGGTGCTCACCGGCGGCGTCGATGCCAACGCCCTGCACCGGCCCAAGCGTTTCTTCGGTGCCGCCCGCAACATCGAGGAAGGCGGCTCGCTGACCATCATCGCCACCGCCCTGGTGGAAACCGGCTCCCGCATGGATGATGTCATCTACGAGGAGTTCAAGGGCACCGGCAACATGGAGATCCATCTCGACCGCAAGATCGCCGAGAAGCGCGTCTATCCCGCCATCAACATCAACCGCTCCGGCACCCGCCGCGAGGAGCTGCTCACCAAGCCCGACGAACTGCAGAAGATGTGGATCCTGCGCAAGCTGTTGCACCCCATGGACGAACTGGCGGCGATGGAATTCCTGCTCGACAAGATGAAGAACACCAAGACCAATGCCGAGTTCTTCGATTCGATGAGAAGGTAACTGCCGGATACAAGTTTCAAGGTACAAGATACAAGTAGAAGGGGAGCGTCATGCGCCCCCTTCCGTTTTTGCACGCCGCCATTCATGGCCGCCTCGACCTCATCGCTGGCAGCCAGCGCGCCAGTCGCCAGCGAAGATGGCGCGATCGTCCTCGCCACGGGAGGAGCTGAACTGCCAGCAACGGAAGATCAGGGATTGCGCAGCGCCGCCACCATCTCCGGCAAGGCGTCCTCGAGCCGATGTCGTGGACGAAATCCCAGCCCGGCCTCTGCCCGCACCGAGCGATAGCAGGCGGACTCCAGCAGCCGCCGCACGCGCGTGCTGTCGATGGGCAGGTCCCGCCCGAACAGTGCCTCGCCGGCATCGCCCAGCCGGCCCAGGAGGCGCAGCAGTCCCGCGGGCAGGGTCCAGGGCGGCGGACGGCGCCCCAGCGCCGCGCACATGGCGAGATAGATCCGGCGCGTGGAATAGGCCTCGCCGTCGGTGAGGATAAAGGTGCCGCCGGCGGCCTCGGGGCGCACCGCCGCGGCGAGGATGGCCTCCACCAGATCGCGCACGTCCACCATGGAACGGACGTTGCCGGTCTCCGGCACCGGCGGGAAGCGGCCCCGCGCGATCGCCGTCATCATGGCGGCGAGATTCCCCTTCACCCCCGGACCGTAGACCAGCGCCGGCCGCAGCACGCAGGCGGCCATGCCGCTGGCCCCCGCGGTGGCGAGCACGCGTTCCTCGGCCAGCCGCTTGACCGCGCCATAGGGATCGCGCGGTAACCGGGCGTCGTCCTCGTCGATGCACTGCTGCGGGTCCTCGCCGGCGGCCTTCACCGACGACACCAGCACGAAACGGCGCGCGCCGGCCTCGGCGGCGGCCTGCACCAGCGTCGAGGTACCCTCGAGATTGGTGCGCCGGTGGCGTTCGAGCTCGGCGGGATCGGGCCGGGACATGGCGTGCGCATAGCCGCCCAGGTGCAGCACCGTGTCCACGCCGGCGACCGCGGGCAGCAGGCTCTCGCGCGCGGTCAGATCGCCCCGGACCCAGTCGAAGGGGGTTTCCACGGGTGCGGCCCGGCGCGACAGCACCCGCACGGTCACGCCTTCCGCCCGCAGCCGCGGCAGCAGGTGGCCGCCGACAAAGCCGGTGCCGCCGGTCACCAGCACCCGGCCCAGCTGTGCGGCCAGGTTGCTCATTCGTGGGCGACCGGGGACACCCGCCAGATGGCATCGGCATACTGGCCGACGGCGCGGTCACTGGAGAAGAAGCCTAGCCGGGCGACGTTCAGCACCGCGCGCCGGCTCCAGTCCTCGGGCTCGCGGTACAGGGCCTCCACCCGCTCCTGCGCGGCACAGTAGGCGGTGAAGTCGGCCAGCACCATGAAATGGTCGCCCTCGTCCAGCAGCGTCTGCATCAGCAGCGCGAAGCGCTGCGGCTCGCCGGGGGAGAAAAAGCCGTTGCCGACCATGTCCAGCACCCGTGCCAGGCACGGGTCGGCGGCCACGAAGGCGCGCGGGTCCTGGCCGCGGGCACGGGCCTCGGCCACCTCTTCGCGGGTGAGCCCGAAGATGAACATATTGTCCTCGCCTACGGCGTCACGCATCTCGACGTTGGCGCCATCGAGGGTACCGAGGGTGAGCGCACCATTGAGGCCGAGCTTCATGTTGCCCGTGCCCGAGGCCTCCATGCCGGCGGTCGAGATCTGCTGCGACAGCTCGGCGGCCGGGATGATGTCGCCGGCCGTGGTGACGTCATAGTTGGGGATGAACACCACCCGCAGCCGATCGCCGATACCCGGGTCATTGTTGATGACGTCGGCGATGTCGTGGATGAGCTTGATGATCAGCTTGGCGCGCGCATAGCCGGGCGCCGCCTTGCCGCTGAAGATCACCGTGCGCGGCAGCCGGTCCTCGCCATCGCGCAGGGCGTTGTAGAGATGGACCAGGTGCAGGGCGTTGAGCAGCTGGCGCTTGTATTCATGGATGCGCTTGACCTGCACGTCGAACAGGCTGTCGACCGACACCTGGATGCCCAGGCGCTCGCCGATCTTGTCCGCCAGCGCCTGCTTGTTGGCCTGCTTGACGGCGCGGAACTCGGCGCGGAACCCGGCATCGTCGGCCCATTCCTCCAGCTCGCGGATGCGTGCCAGGTCCTGGATCCAGCCCCGGCCGATGCGCCGCGAGACGATGTCCGTCAGCCCCGGATTCGCCTGGTGCAGCCAGCGCCGCGGCGTAACGCCGTTGGTGATGTTGATGATGCGATCCGGCCACAGCTCGTGGAAGTCGCGAAAGATGGTCTCGCGCATGAGCTGCGTATGCAGCTCGGAGACCCCGTTCACCCGGTGGCTGCCGACGATGGCCAGATGCGCCATGCGCACCCGGCGCGGCGGCGTTTCGTCGATGAAGGACATGCGCCGCAGCCGATCGACATCGCCAGGGAAGCGGTGTCGCACCGCCTCCAGGAAGAAGTGGTTGATGTCATAGATGATCTGCAGGTGGCGCGGCAGCAAGCGCTCGATCAGCTCGACCGGCCAGGTCTCCAGCGCCTCGGGCAGCAGGGTATGGTTGGTATAGGCAAAGACCCGCCGCGTGATGTCCCAGGCCTGCGCCCAGGGCAGGTGATAGACATCCACCAGCAGCCGCATCAGTTCCGGGATGGCAATGGAGGGATGGGTGTCGTTGAGCTGAATCGCCACCTTGTCCGGCAACTGCTCGAAGCCGTCGTGGTGGCGCAGATAGCGGTAGAGGATGTCCTGCAGCGAGGCGCTGACGAAAAAGTACTGCTGCCGCAGGCGCAGGGTGCGCCCCATGTCGGTGGTATCGTCCGGATACAGCACCCGCGACAGGTTCTCGGACTCGTTCTTGGCCTCCACCGCCTTGATGTAGTTGCCCTCGTTGAAATAGCGCAGATCGAATTCCCGCGTGGACTTGGCCGTCCACAGGCGCAGGTTGTTCACCGTGTTGGTCTGGTAGCCGGGCACGGGGGTGTCGTAGGCCATGGCCATGATGGTCTCGGTGTCGGTCCAGTCATGGCAGATGCTGCCGTCGGCGTTGTGATAGCTCACCACGCGGCCGTGGAACTGCACCGGATACAGCACCTCGGGGCGCGCGAACTCCCAGGGGTTGCCGTAGCGTAGCCAGTTCTCGGGCGTCTCCACCTGGTAGCCGTTCTCGATGCGCTGTCGGAACATGCCGTACTCGTAGCGGATGCCGTAGCCATAGCCGGGCAGTCGCAGGGTCGCCATCGAATCCAGGAAGCAGGCCGCCAGCCGCCCCAGCCCGCCATTGCCCAGCGCCGCGTCCGGCTCCTGTTCGCGCAACGCTTCCAGGTCCAGGCCGATGGCCTCCAGCGCCCGCCGCGCCTCCTCGTCGATGTCCATGTTGAGCAGGCTGTTCATCAGCGTGCGGCCGATGAGGAATTCCAGCGACAGGTAGTAGACCCGCTTGCTGTCCTCGCGGTAGTAGGTGCGCATGGTTTCCATCCAGCGCTCGATGAGCCGGTCGCGCACGGCATAGGCGAGACCGTGGAACCAGTCGCGGGTGGTGGCGGTATAGGCGTCCTTGCCCACCGAGTAGACCAGCCGGTTGGCGATGGAACGCTTGATGGAGGCCTCGTCGAGGCCGAGATAGTCGTACTTGAAGGCGCCGGGTTTCAGGGGCATGGGGGGTCAGATACAGGGCGCAAGATACAAGTCATTCCGGTGCTCCGGCCAGACCGATATCGAAACGGTAGTACAGGTGTCTCAAAGATAGAACAGCCCTGAAAAGATACAAGAGCCCGTCAACCTGTTCGACTTGCACCTTGCGTCTTGTACCTGCCTTCAAATCGCCCTGTATCCGATGTCCCTGCGGTAATAAGAATTCGTAGGATGGGCAAAGGAGCGCAGCGACGTGCCCATCAGCATCCCCTGACCATCATGATGGGCACGGCCCTTCGGGCCTTTGCCCATCCTACCCAGTCCGCCACGATCAGATAGAACGCGTTCTGACAATTTTGAGACACCTAATATCTTGGATCTCGAATCCTGTGTCCGCGTTCAAACCGCCCGGTAGCCGATGTCCCTGCGGTAATAGGCGTCCGGCCAGGCGATCTGCGCCACCCGCTCGTAGGCACGGCGCTGGGCATCGGCAACGGTGTCGCCCAGCGCGCACACGCAGAGCACGCGACCGCCACTGGTGACCACCTTGCCGTCGCGCTCGGCGGTGCCGGCGTGGAAGACCTTGACGCCCTCGGGATCAGGGAGGTCGAGCCCTTCGATGACATCGCCCTTGCGGTAGTCGCCGGGATAACCGCCGGCGGCCATGACCACGCCCAGCGACGCGCGCGGGTCCCATTCCGCCGAGCGGCCTTCCAGACCGCCGTCGACCGCCGCCAGGCACAATTCCACCAGGTCCGACTTCATGCGCAGCATGATGGGCTGGGTCTCGGGGTCGCCGAAGCGCACGTTGTACTCGAGCACCCTGGGATTGCCGTCGCGGTCGATCATCAACCCCGCGTAGAGAAAGCCGGTATAGGGCATGCCTTCCAGCGCCATGCCGCGCACGGTCGGCTCGATCACCTCGCGCATGACGCGGTCGTGCAGCTCGGGCGTCACCACCGGCGCCGGCGAGTAGGCCCCCATGCCGCCGGTGTTGGGGCCGGTATCGCCCTCGCCCACGGCCTTGTGGTCCTGCGAGGTCGCCATGGGCAGGGCGTTGGCGCCATCCACCATGCAGATGAAGCTGGCCTCCTCGCCCTCCAGAAATTCCTCGATCACCACCCGGTGCCCGGCGGCGCCGAAGGCATTGCCGGCCAGCATGTCCTTGACCGCGGCAATGGCCTCGTCCTGCGTCTGCGCCAGGATCACACCCTTGCCGGCTGCCAGCCCGTCGGCCTTGACCACGATGGGCGCACCATGGTCGTGGATGTAGCGGATGGCCTCGTTGACATCGGTGAAGACGCCATAACGCGCGGTCGGAATGGCGTGCCGATCAAGAAAGGCCTTGGTGAAGGCCTTGGAACCCTCGAGCTGCGCGGCATCACGCGACGGGCCGAAGATCTTCAGACCCGCGTCCTGGAAGATATCCACCACGCCGGCCACCAGCGGCGCCTCCGGGCCGACGATGGTCAGGTCGACATTCTCGTCCTCCGCAACCCGCAGCAGCCCCGGAATGTCCTCTGCCGAAACCGGCACGTTGACCAGCTTCGGCTCCCGCGCCGTGCCGGCATTCCCCGGCGCCACCAACACACGCTCCACCCTGGGCGACTGCGCCGCCTTCCACGCCAGCGCATGCTCGCGCCCGCCACCACCGATCACCATCACCTTCATGATTCTGTCCCTTGGTCGATAGCCACGGAATCCACTGTACCCACGGAAACCACTAGTCGGCGTTCGCGACGCGGAGCCACGCAGAGCGACTGAATATTTCCGTGGATTCGGTGGGTTCCGTGGCTATAAACAAACCTCAATGCCGGAAATGCCGCATCCCGGTAAACACCATGGCCATGCCATGTTCGTCGGCGGCGGCGATGACTTCCTCGTCGCGCATGGAGCCGCCGGGCTGGATCACGGCGCTGATCCCGGCCTCCGCGGCCTGGTCGATGCCGTCACGGAAGGGGAAGAAGGCATCCGAGGCCATCACCGAGCCGCGCACCTCGAGCCCGGCATGCTCGGCCTTGATGCCGGCGATGCGCGCGCTGTTGACCCGGCTCATCTGGCCGGCGCCGACGCCGATGGTCATGCCGTCGCGGGCATAGACGATGGCATTGGACTTGACGAACTTGGCCACCCGCCAGGCGAACAGCAGGTCCTGCATCTGCGCCTCGCTCGGCGCCACCCTGGTCACCACGCGGGTCTCGGCCAGCAGCGCCAGATCGGCCTCCTGCACCAGCAGCCCGCCATTGACGCGCTTGTAGTCCAGCCGCGGCGCCGGCTCGGCCGGCCACCGGCCGCAGGCGAGCACGCGCACGTTCTTCTTCGCGGCCAGTACCTCGCGCGCCGCGTCCTCGACCTCGGGGGCGATGATGACCTCGACGAACTGGCGTTCGACGATGGCGCGCGCGGTGTCGGCATCCAGCGCGCCGTTGAAGGCGATGATGCCGCCGAAGGCCGACTCGGGATCGGTGCGGTAGGCGCGATCATAGGCCTCGAGCAGGCTCGCGCCGCGGGCCACGCCGCAGGGATTGGCGTGCTTGACGATCACGCAGGCCGGGCCGTCGTCGAACTGCCTGACGCATTCCAGCGCGGCATCGGTATCGGCGATGTTGTTGTAGGAGAGCGCCTTGCCCTGCAGCTGGCGGGCGGTGGACACCGAGGCCTCGACCCGGCCGGGATCGGCATAGAAGGCGGCGGCCTGATGCGGGTTCTCGCCGTAGCGCATGGCCTGCACCTTGCGCACCTGCAGACTGAAGGTCTCGGGAAAGCGCGGATCGGCATCGGGCAGGTTGCGGCCGCCGAGATAGTTGGAGATGGCGCCGTCATAGCGGGCGGTGTGCTGGAAGGTCTTCACCGCCAGCCGGTAGCGGGTGGCGTCGCTCACCGCACCCTCGCAAGCGGCCATCTCGTCCAGCACGGCGGCATAGTCGTCGGCGTCCACCACCACCGTCACCGCGGCATGGTTCTTGGCGGCCGCGCGCAGCAGCGTGGGACCGCCGATGTCGATGTTCTCGATGGCCGTGGCCAGGTCGCAGTCGGGGTTGGCCACGGTCTGCTCGAAGGGATACAGGTTGACCACCACCAGGTCGATGGGCGGGATGCCGTGCTCGGCCATCACCGCATCGTCGGTGCCACGCCGCCCGAGGATGCCGCCGTGGATCTTCGGGTGCAGGGTCTTCACCCGGCCGTCCATCATCTCCGGGAAGCCGGTGTAATCCGATACCTCCACCACCGGGATGCCGTTTTCGGCCAGCAGCTTCGCCGTCCCGCCGGTGGAGAGGATCTCCACGCCGCGTTCATGCAGGGCACGGGCGAAATCGACCACGCCGGTCTTGTCGGAAACGCTGATCAGCGCGCGTTGGATCTTGTTCATTTGTCGGGTTCCGGAAAGGTCGGGGAGTCAGCGTTCAAGAGCGCCACGGAATTCACCGAAGGCACGGAAGATACAAAGCCCGTAGGATGGGCAAAGGCCCGAAGGGCCGTGCCCATCATGGCCGGCGCGGAATTTTGATGGGCACGCTTCGCTTTGCCCATCCTACGGGCTTCGTATCTTCCGCGTATTCCGTGTCTATCTCAATATTCGATCTCGTACTGACGCAGCTTCTTGCGCAGGGTGCCGCGATTGATGCCGAGCATCTCTGCGGCACGGGTCAGGTTGCAGCCGGCATGATCCATCACGGTCTGCAGAATGGCGGGCTCGACCTCGGCGATCACCATCTGGTACAGGCCGCTGGGGTCGTGGCCATCGAGATCCTTGAGGTAGCGCTCCAGGCAACTGCGCACCGAATCGCGCACCGGCTGACCCTCGGCCGGTTCGCGGCGCTTGCGGGCAGGGACATTCATGCGGCGCGCGCCTCCGCTTCGGCCAGCTCGGCGAAGAAGGCCTCGGTCATGGCCAGTTGCTCGTCAGCCGTCTCCACCCGATTCACACGGTCGCGGAAGGCCGCGCCGCCACGCTGGCCCTTGCTGTACCAGGAAATGTGCTTGCGGGCGATGCGCACACCGGTGAGCTCGCCGTAGAACTCGTAAAGGTTGTGCAGGTGGCCGATCATGATGTCCCGGATCTCGCTCACGCCGGGTTCGGGCAGGTGGCGGCCGGTTTCGAGAAAATGCGCGATCTCGCGGAAGATCCAGGGCCGGCCCTGAGCGCCACGACCGATCATCACCGCGTCCGCGCCCGTGTACTCGAGCACGAAGCGGGCCTTTTCCGGGTCGCGGATGTCGCCATTGGCTATCACCGGAATACTCACCGCCTGCTTGATGGCACGGATGGTGTCGTACTCGGCCTCGCCCTTGTAGCCGCAGGCGCGGGTACGGCCATGCACGGCCAGCGCCTGCACACCCGCCTGCTCGGCGATCCGGGCGACGCGCACGCCGTTGCGGCTGGCCCTGTCCCAGCCGGTGCGGATCTTGAGGGTGACGGGCACCTCCACGGCCGCAACCACGGCCTCCAGGATGCGCCCCACCAGTGCCTCGTCCCGCAGCAGCGCGGAACCGGCCATGACATTGCAGACCTTCTTGGCCGGGCAACCCATGTTGATGTCGATGATCTGGGCGCCGCGGTCGACGTTGTGGCGCGCGGCCTCGGCCATCATGCCCGGATCGGCGCCGGCGATCTGCACCGTGCGCGGTTCCACCTCGCCCTCGTGGTTGGCGCGGCGTTGCGTCTTTCTGCTGCCCCAGAGCAGCGAATTGGAAGACACCATCTCGGACACCGCCAGCCCGGCGCCCAGCGTCTTGCAGAGCTGGCGGAACGGGCGGTCGGTCACGCCGGCCATGGGCGCGAGCACGAGCTGGTTGCGTAGCTGGTAGGGGCCGATGCGCATGCTGCAGATGGTCTGTTATTTTGGGACGCCGGTTTCGATGCCGGGCGACAGATGATACCCCCTCGCGGCGGGGTACGGAAGCGCGCGGCGGCCGTTCACTGCAACACGGCAGGGTGCGACAGTTTCCGCGATTGCAAGCGCCTGATCGGCCGTCGATGCAGGCAAATCGTCACAGGAATTCGAACTGGTAGGACACCACCCGCGGCCCCGGATCCTCGAGTTCCAGCACCAGGTGCAGGCGCGCACCCGGTGCGAAACCGGCCCGGGCATCGACGCCCGGCGGCAGGTATTCGTCGGGCGTGAACCAGCGCGCCGCCACCGGGGCTCCGGAGACGTCGGACATGACCAGCCCGACCAGCGGATAGGGCTGCACGAAGTCCGCCCCGTTGGCGAAGGTGGCGCTCACCAGCAGCGCGCCGGGCATCTGGGGATGGGAACGGACCTCGCGCTCCAGCACCTCGATCGCCGCCGGCAGCCGGCGCGGCGGCAGACTGCAGCCCAGCCGCTCGCACAGCGCCACCACCCAGGGGCCCAGCCCGGCGTCCCGCGCCAGCGGCACCCGGAAGGCATAGGCCGCCTGCAGCAGCAGCGCCAGCAGCAGCACCCCCGCCAGCAGCCACTCGCCGGGCGAGGCCGACCGCCGCCGCATGGGCAGCTCGGTCGCCTCCAGCGCCGCCACCGCCTGCGCCCGCGCCAGCGCATCCAGCCGAGGAGGCTCCGGCGGCGGCAGCTCCGGTTCGGCGGCTTCCGGTTCGGCGGCTTCCGGTTCGGCGGCTTCCGGTTCGGCGGCTTCCGGTTCGGCGGCTTCCGGTTCGGCGGCTTCCGGTTCGGCGGCTTCCGGTTCGG